>CAYWHF010000053.1:7889-10323 GCA_964457695.1 uncultured Methylocapsa sp. | reverse complement strand
GGCCGCGGAGCCGGTGGCGGATCGACAATTCTTGGATGCCCGCGAGCACGGCTGAAAGCTCTCTGCGCGGGATCGTGCCGTCCATGCAATAATAATCGGGCGAAAGGCTGCCGACCGCCGGAAAAGCCGCCTTCCGCCCGGCCCAAAAGGCAAGGCGCTCGGCGTCGGAGGTCGAAGCCCGGCACTCGGTCGCGCCATGCGAGAGCGCGATCGCCTCGACGCGTTTGACGAGATGATCGACCTCGACCGGCGGGCCGTCGAGCTCGACGATCAAAAGCGCCTCGGCCCCGCGCGGATAGCCGGCATGGACAAAATCTTCCGCCGCTTCGATCGCCGGCCTGTCCATCATTTCCATTCCGCCAGGAATAATGCCCGCCGCGATAATACCCGCAACGCAAGCGCCTGCCGCCTCGCTAGACTCAAACGCAATGAGAAGAGCGCGGGCAGATTCCGGCGAACGTAAAATGCGCACCGTGACTTCCGTGACGACTCCGAGCATGCCCTCGGAACCAATGACAAGGGCCAAAAGATCATAGCCCGACTGATCGAGATGGCGCCCGCCGAGCTGCAAAACTTCGCCATTCATCAACACCAATTCGCAGCCCAAGACATTGTTGGTGGTGAGACCATATTTTAGGCAATGCACGCCGCCCGAATTCTCCGCGACATTACCGCCGATCGAGCAGGCGATTTGCGAGGAGGGATCGGGCGCATAATAAAAGCCGCGGTGCTCGACCGCGCGGGTGATCGCGAGATTGGTGACGCCGGGCTCGACGACGGCGATGCGGTTCTCGAAATCGATTTCTTTGATGCGGTTGAATTTCATCATCGAGACGAGCACGCCGTCCTCGAGCGGCAGAGCGCCGCCCGAGAGCGAGGTGCCTGCGCCGCGCGGAACCACCTTCACATTGTTTTCGTGGCAATAAGAGAGAATGGCGCGAAGCTGCGCGACGTTGTCCGGCAGGACGACAACCAGCGGAAGCGCGCGGTAGGCCGTAAGACCGTCGGTTTCGTAAGGCCGCCTGCCGGTCTCCTGGTCGATGACCGCCTCGCGGGGCAGGATGTTGCGCATGGCGGCAACGATCTTTGCGCGCCGCGCGAGGACAGACTCATCAATCGGCAATGCTTGCATGGCCTGTTGCCGTTGTGCGGCCGCCCCCGGCGGTTGCCGCAATGCTAATGCTGTCCAGCCTTGGGACCGTAGAACAGATACTGCGCAGAATACTCAACAAGCACTTCGATCTGGGTCTGGCCGCAGCCCTTCGCAGGAGGCTTCCCGCCATCCGTGAAGAGCCGTTGGATGTAGGTGACCCGGCTAAACCGGCCGTTGCCCGTAGTCGAACTGGCAGGGATCAGCAACCAGTCGACGCCATCCGGGTCGGGAGCCGTAAAATGAGTAGCTTTTGGGGCGTCGCCCACGACCGAGCTGCCATCCAAGGCCTCCCAAGTTGGTCCACGGAAATGGATAGCCAGCAGGTCCCCTTCGTCCCCGCGGCCTGTGTGCAAAATCGCATGCGGCTCCGCGGCCGGTTTATCGCCAATCGGACATTTGTATCTTTGCACTCCTTTGCCGTATGCGCGCAGCAGCAAAATATTTCCCTCCGGCACCTTCAAAATGTCGGGGATACGGCCGTATTCGGTAGCGGATAGGTCAGGATACTCAGGCATGTTTTCCTCCGTCGATGCCGCAGCGGGCATACCGGCTGGACTTGAGTCTGGCTCCAGACCGATAAAGTTACCGCGCCATACCGCGAGGTCAATAGTCCGGGCGCGAGGCTTTTCGAATAACCACCGATTTGACGCGTCGCGAGGTGACCGGAAGCTAACAAATCCCGGAGCAACAAAGGGGCTGTCCAGGGAAGCGCCCGCGCCGAGTCTTGCCTTCCCGCTCGTCTCCCCCTATAACCGCGCTCATTCCTCACGCGGAACGCGCGGGTCCTGCATCAAGGGCCTTTACCGGTGGCCTCACTTCGGTTCGAAGTGCGGTCCAAAAGCGCCGCGGCGGCTTCAACCGGAGAAAAGACAAAATGGCATTGCCCGACTTCAACATGCGCGGCCTTCTTGAAGCGGGCGCCCATTTCGGCCACCAGTCGCATCGCTGGAACCCGAAAATGGCGCCTTATATTTTTGGCACCCGCAACAATATTCATATCATCGATCTTGCCCAGACGGTGCCGTTGTTGCACCAGGCGCTGAAAGCCGTTTCGGATACGGTGGCCCGCGGCGGGCCCGTGATAAGCGATCACCACGTCTTTGCCTTCGCCGACACGGCGAAGCTCGACGAAGCGTTCGCCATCCTGAGGAGGCTCCACCGTGTAGGTCTGATCCAGCTTGCGGGCGGGCCGGGGAATTCGGCCCATGGTATCGGCGACGGCCTGGAGAGTTTGCGTCTCGTCGAGGCGGCCGGTGAGGACGAGCACCGCGTTATCGGGCT
>CAYWHF010000053.1:0-7879 GCA_964457695.1 uncultured Methylocapsa sp. | reverse complement strand
AATATTCATATCATCGAGCTTGCCCAGACGGTGCCGTTGTTGCACCAGGCGCTGAAAGCCGTGTCGGATACGGTGGCGCGCGGCGGGCGCGTGCTTTACGTCGGCACCAAGCGGCAGGCGCAGGATGCCATTGCCGATGCGGCGAAACGGTCGGCGCAATATTACATCAACGCGCGCTGGCTCGGCGGCATGCTGACCAATTGGAAGACGGTTTCCGCGTCAATCGAGCGGCTGCGCAAATTGGACGAAACGCTAGGCGCCGGCGCCTCGGGATTGACCAAGAAAGAAAGGCTGATGGTTTCGCGCGAGCGCGACAAGCTCGAAAAGGCGCTCGGCGGCATCAAGGACATGGGGGGCACCCCCGATCTCCTCTTTGTGATCGATACCAACAAGGAGCAATTGGCGGTCAAGGAAGCGCGGCGGCTGCGAATTCCGGTTGTGGCTGTCCTCGATTCGAACAGCGATCCGGATGGAATCACTTTTCCCGTCCCCGGAAATGACGACGCCGGCCGGGCGATCTCGCTTTATTGCGATCTTGCCGCGCGCGCGGCGCTTGACGGAATTTCGCGCGCCCAGGGCGCGGCGGGAATCGATGTGGGCGAAATGGAGGAGCCTGCTGCCGAGGAGCTTCCGGCGGCCGGTGATACTGCCAAGGAGGTTGGCACAGGCGAAGGGACGGCCGGAGATGCTCCTATGGCGCCGGTGTCCGGTTTCGAGATCTTGACTGCGCCGCGCGGCGCTCCGGACGATCTAGCAAAGCTCCCGGGAATCGGGCCGCAGATCGTCAAGAAGCTCAACGATGCGGGCATTTTTCACTATTGGCAGATCGCTGCCATGAGCGCGGAAGATGCCGCCAAGATCGACCGCGACCTTAAGCTCGCCGGGCGCATCGAACGCGACGGCTGGGTCGGGCTCGCGCGCGGTCTCGTTGCGGGTTGAATGCACTTGGTCAAAGCCGGATTCAGGCCAAAATGACTTTGTAATGCGCGGGCTTTCCTGGCCTCGCGGCGGGCGCAACCGGCCGCGGAACGCCTGCCCGACGATATGGGAAGAACGATATGACGAATGTCACCGCGGCGATGGTGAAGGATCTTCGCGACAAGACCGGCGCCGGCATGATGGATTGCAAGAATGCGCTTAGCGAGACGGGAGGCGATGCCGAAGCGGCGATCGATTGGCTGCGTAAGAAAGGGCTTGCCAAGGCCGCGAAGAAATCCGGCCGGGTCGCGGCCGAGGGACTCGTCGCCGTTGCGGTCGATGGCCTCAACGGCGTCGTCGTCGAGCTCAATTCTGAGACGGATTTTGTCGCAAGGAACGCTGACTTCCAGACGCTGGCGAAGAACATCGCGGCGGTCGCTCTAAAGACCGGCACGGCAGATGCCGAGGCCCTTAAATCGGCCGCCTATCCTTCGGGCGGGACGGTCGGCGATGCGATCGCCAACGCCATCGCCGTCATCGGTGAAAATATGACCTTGCGGCGGGCGGCTGCCGTGCATGCTGGCGACGGTGTCATTGGCCATTATGTCCATAGCAGCGTCTCAGAAGGCCTGGGAAAAATTGGCGTCGCTGTTGCGCTCGAATCGAGCGCCAGCGCGCAGACATTGGCGCCGCTTGCAAGGCTCTTAGCCCTTCATATCGCGGCGGCCAATCCGCTCGCCATCGATTCGGCAAGTCTCGATCCCGCGCTGATAGCGCGCGAAAGGGCGGTGCTTGAGGGCAAGAACGAGGGCAAACCCGCGGATAAGCTCGAGAAGATCGTCGATTCGGGCCTCAAAACCTATTTTAAGGAAGTCTGTCTGCTGGATCAGCCTTCAATCCATGCCGAGCATGCGAACAAGACAATTGGCCAGGCTGTCGCGGAGGCGGCCAAAGCCGCCGGAACCGCGATCGGCGTGAAGGCCTTTGTGCGCTATGCTCTGGGAGAGGGCATCGAGAAAAAGGAAACGTTCTTCGCGGCGTGACCTGCCGAAGGGCGGGGGAGCAATTACGCGCAGTTACCAGCCGATTGCGGAGCGTTTGGGCAAATCGCCCGAAAACCTGCCCATTGTTTGTATTTGACACGGGCCGGGTTTCGAAGGAGGGTTGAACGGTCGCGGTCCCGTATCGGCGTATGGCGCCTCGCGATTGGGAGTTTTGTCGCTCCATCACAATCAAAAAATTCCAAGGAGAGCCACGATGCTGGTCTATCGGCCCTTTGCGTTGACCGCTTTTTTCACGGCGCCGGTCTTCTTTTGGGCGGCGCTGCCGTGGACGTGCGCGGCCCAGGACGTACGCCACATGTGCAGCGAAAAATATCAAGCCGCCAAAGCGGCGGGAACGCTGGGCGAAACGACCTGGCCGCAATTTTACAGCCAATGCGCGGCAGAAATAAAGGCGAACCCGCCTGCCGCCGCGCCAGCGGCCGAGGCGGCGCCGGCGCCGTTGGACATACGGCACCTCTGCAGCGAAAAGTATCAGGCCGCCAAGACTGCGGGCACGCTTGCAGGCGAGAGCTGGCCGCAATTCTATAGCCGGTGTACGGCCGAGGCCAAGGCAACCCCGCCTGCGGCCGCCCCGCCCGCGGCGGAGGCTGCAGCCAAGGAGGAGAAAGCTCCCGCAGCGCCGGCACCCGCACCTATCGTAGAGGCACCGCCTCCACCCGCTCCGCCTGCGGCACCGGCGGTTGCGGAAACCCCGCCGCCGCCCGCCGCTGCCCCAGCGCCCGCACCGGCTAAGCCGCCTCTGGTCAATCCACTCAAAAAGCCCGCCGCCAAGGTCGCACCGGCCGCGCCCGCAACCGCCGCCGCCCCGAGCACGGCGGTGTTCCCGACCGCTATTGCGCCTGAGTACGGAAAGGAGAAGCCCGCAAAGGCACGTATGAAGACATGCGATGCGCAATACAAGGCCAATAAAGCGACCAACGCCAACGGCGGACTTAAATGGATCCAAAAGGGCGGCGGCTATTGGAGCGAGTGCAACAAGAGGCTGAAGGGCGAATAGGGCGAAGCTCTTTCGCCCCGCGCCAAGCCGCGAGCCCAAATTTCGCTCCGGGTGCTGGAGCGTGCTCCGCCAAATTCGCGCGCCGGATTTGCCCCCGCAAAGGCGTTTGAGGAATGATTTGGCGCGCGATGACGATTTGAAGTTAAATCGTCTTTCTCAAAAGAGCAGCGCGTGCCGCAAAGCTTTGGATTTTCTCAGTCAGGCAACATTCTTGCGCGTGCCCGGCCTGGGATTCAAATCGCTGCGCGGCCCGCGAAGGGAGGGCTAGGGCTAGAGCGGTCTCGGCCCGAAAGACGCGCTTTGTTCGCTTGGCCGGCTGGGGTTAGCCCGAACCTTCCGCGTCACTCCGTTAACCTCAGGGTAGGCAGATCCGACCATGAACACGAAAGTTGCAATGCCGATTGCTGTGAAAAGAGTGTCCATGAGCTGCAAATAGGAAACAAATTCGGGGACATCCATAGCTGTTGCCTTTCTAAACAACGAGCGGTTTTATGTGATATCATATATCAGTTGTATAATTTCAATGGCCGAGGTCCCTCCAAAGGGCCTCTCCCCGCGCCAGGCAGAATTATGCGCTCTGAACCTTGCGTTGAACTCGATAGCAAAGTTGGGCTTCGATGCAGCCGAGGGGAGGCAACAAAACGGCCGCCGGAAGAGCTCGAGCCAAGCAAGCGTTAAACCGCGTTAAAGCAGGTCTCGCTTTCGCACAGCTAGAGCGCCAGAGCTAATCCGTCTTGCGCGCACCTACGGAACCTCGCCATCTATGCCCCGGGCGGCGAGGATCTCTAACCGGATTTCTACACGAGATAGGCGTAGGCCGCCCCTAGCGTCCCCATCGCGCCGAGAGCGAGGGCGGCGTGCCACGGCCAGCGCTGGCCGCGCACGATGATTGAAATGGTCGCGATGGCGATAGCCACATGAAGAAAAGTGACCGCGATGGTCAGAATATGGTGGCGGTGTTCGTGGTGCTCGCTGTCCTTTAGCTTTTCTTCGGCTTGCCGTTCAAGCTCTTTACCCTTGCTGAAAAGTCCCTTCTCCTTCGTGCCGTACTCCCCTGCCTGCCTTTCGAAATCCTGCGCCAATGGGCTGTCGATCGCGGTGCCGATCGTATAGAGATGCTTTTTGAGGCTCTCCGCCTGGTAAAAGTTCCAATTGTCGGTCGCGCGGTTCTGCACCAGCACAGCGGCATTTTTGTCGCCTATCGCCGCTGCCGTCTCCAAAGTCTCGAGACTGCCCAGGGTTGCCGCGATAACGGCCAGGACCGCAATCGTGATCGACACTTTGGTGAGAAACGGATCGCCCAAATGCGCGGCATGTTCAGCGTGCTCGGCATGCTCGAAATGTTCGGTTGGCGTTTCGGACATCGATGAATTCCTCCTGGAAGAGCGGGCTTTTGGCCAACCGTCTTTATGCCGGTCATGATTGGCCTAGGGCGCGCCGTAACGATTGGCAACCTCTTTGCTGCTCTGCAACCATGCCTGCGAATCGGCGCGATTCCCGCTTGATTTGGACAGACCGGCCTGGGATATCTATAACCGCCGGTTTGGAGGATATGGCAGCTTGTCCCGCGGGCCATGAGGATCGGCAAAATCATGCAGAATATTGTTTTTAACGATGCTATCGCCGCAGAGCCTTTGCCGCGATCGGCAATGCTCCGCCAGACCATGGTCGATTGTCAGATCCGGACATTCGACGTGACAGACCAGCGAGTCCTGGCGCGGATGCTCGAAATTCCCCGCGAGCAATTTCTCCCCGCTAATCAGGCCCACCTTGCTTATTCGGATCTTGCGCTGCAGCTAAAACCCGCCGGGGCTGGCAAAGAGGGCCGCTCGCTCCTCGCCCCCCTGGTACTCGCCCGCCTCATCCAGGGTGCTGACGTAAAGCCAACGGACAGCGTGCTCGATGTCGCACCGGCGACTGGTTATTCTTCCGCGCTTCTTGCCGGGCTTTCGGCGCGCCTCCATGCGCTTGAATCCGAACCGAAGCTCTATGAAGCGCTGCGGTCCAGCTTTGCCCGGCTTGGGCTAGCAAATGCCGAGGCTCATTTGGGTCCGCTTGCCGTGGGGGTGCCGGATGACGGACCGTTTGATGTTATTTTGATCAATGGCAAGGTCGAGGCCAATCTCGAGGCGCTTTTGGCCCAACTCAAGGAGGGCGGGCGCCTGCTCGCCATAGAGAGCGTCGCTGGCGACTTGTCGGGGCGTGCGGGCAAGGCCGTGCGTTATGAGAAGGCCGGAAAGGCGATCGGTTGCCGTGCGCTGTTCGATGCGGCGTCCCCCGTCCTTCCCGATTTCCGCAAAGCCAAGCAGTTTAGCTTCGGCTAAGCCCGCGGCGCTCGGGATTTTCGACTGCTGCGGCGGCCCCCTGCGGATAGAGCAGGGCGCATCCGGAGCGGCGAGGCAGGCAAGTTTGGGTCAAGGCATATCTTGTTAACTGTTGGCGTGGTTGCGATGTGCCGCGGGCGCTTTGCCTGCGCTCCCAAATCCGCGCCGCCTCATTTAGCTGGGGTACGCTTGCCGCGGGCGAGCTCGCTGCTAAGAGAGCCAAAACTTTTCCAAGTTGACACGAAACGTGTTCTCTTGGCGTTGTTAGCGAAACGGCGTGTTCGATAGAAGGACGGAGTCCCGCTTAAGGAGCGAATAAAAGTTTGGCGTGCGCGTTCCATGCGGCGCGTTGGCGTTTTGGGTTGCTGGTTCCCGCCCGTGGCGCAACTGCGCTTTGGCTCGACTGAAAGGCGCACCGGCCGGACCAGTTTCGCTACCTCGGAAGTCTCGGCGTATCTTTCGATTTCAAGGTGTCGGTTCACTCGTTTGAAGGTATATTGAGATCATGAATGTACCCAATCCCCTCTCGAAGGACGGCCAGATGGCCGGTTTGGGCCCGAATGAACCGCCGATGGCGGAAATTCTAGCCTCGATCAGACGAATCATTGCCGACGACCAAGCGCTCTCCGCGAGCCTCGGCGAGGCGCGCAGGGAGACTCCGCGGACGAACACAGGAGCGGATGATGCGGAGCCGGGCGCGCGCGCAGGCGGCCGCACCGGCAAGGAGCAGCAGCTCATCTCAAGCGGTGCGGAGCATTCGGTGACCGCGGCCTTCCAAACATTGCTCGCGAGCCGCTTTGCCAGGCACGGCGACGTGGTCATCGAGCTAACCCGCGAGATGTTGCGTCCCATGCTCAAGTCTTGGCTCGACGCCAATTTGCCGGCCATTGTGGAGCGCCTGGTCAGGGCCGAGATCGAGCGCGTGACGCGCAGCGAGTAAAAGGCCCGGCGATCGGCGCTATTTGATTTTGTCTAGCGGACAAGGGGCGGTGCCGCGAGGAGCGGGCTCTCCGCGAACTTGCATTATGCCGCCTTGTTTGCCATCGCTCTCGTTTGACGCGCTTCGCCCGGGGCATTGCCGGACAGTGATTGCGATGATGGACAAAACTTTCGATCCCAAGGCGGTCGAAGGCCGCATTGCCGCGGCATGGGAGGAGGCAGGCGCGTTTCGTGCGGGCCGCCCGGAGCGGGCGGGCGCCGAGCCCTTCACCATCGTCATTCCGCCGCCCAATGTCACCGGCTCCCTGCATATGGGCCACGCGCTCAACACCACCTTGCAGGACATTCTTTGCCGGTTCGAGCGCATGCGCGGAAAGGACGTGCTTTGGCAGCCGGGCACGGATCACGCGGGCATCGCGACGCAGATGGTGGTCGAGCGGCAGCTGACGGAAGATCAGGAACCCGGCCGGCACACCCTTGGCCGGGAAAAATTTTTAGAGCGCGTTTGGCAATGGAAGGCCCAATCGGGCGGGGCGATCGTCGAGCAGTTGAAGAGGCTCGGCGCTTCCTGCGACTGGGCGCGCGAGCGCTTTACCTTGGGTCGAGTTGAGAGCGACCAAATGTCACAAGCCGTGATCAAGGCTTTCGTGCAACTGCGTAAGGAGCGCCTCATCTACAAGGATAAGCGCCTCGTTAATTGGGACCCAGAGCTTCAGACTGCGATCTCCGACCTCGAAGTCAAGCAGGTCGAGACCAAGGGCCATCTCTGGTATTTTCGATACCCGGTGGTTGACGATATAGGGGGGGAGACCGGCGAGTTTGTCGTCGTCGCGACGACCAGGCCGGAGACCATGCTCGGCGACACGGCGGTCGCCGTGCACCCTTCTGACGAGCGCCACAAGCATCTGCACGGCAAAAAAGTGCGGCTGCCGCTCGTCGGACGGCTTATTCCAATCATTGCCGACGAATATTCCGACCCCGAAAAAGGCACGGGTGCTGTAAAAATCACCCCCGCGCATGATTTCAACGATTTTGAAGTGGGCAAAGGGCACGAACACGAACTCGTTCCGCCAATAAATGTCCTCGATGCGGCAGCAAACATCTGGATCGCGACTAATATTGAGGCAAGCGAGGGGTTTTTTGATGAAAATGCTCTCGCCATTAGAGAGATTGTGGTCAACGCAAACGATCAAGACCCGAGCGCAATCCGCCAGCGTGTAGTTACGAAGCTCGAAGAGCTCGGGAAGCATCAACTCGCAGACACAGTAACCGCCTTGGATGGCCTTGGCCGGTTCGAAGCGCGTAAGCGCGTCGTCGAGATGATGGAGGCGCGCGGTCTCCTTGGTAAAATAGAGCCTCACACGCATATGGTACCGCACGGGGATCGATCAGGCGCTGTTATCGAACCGTGGCTGACTGATCAATGGTATGTTGACGCGAAGACCTTGGCGCAGCCAGCGCTCGCAGCGGTGCGTGACGGCAAGACACGGTTTATTCCGAAGAATTGGGAAAAGACCTATTTCGATTGGCTTGAGCATATTCAGCCTTGGTGTATCTCGCGCCAGCTTTGGTGGGGGCACCAGATCCCGGCGTGGTATGGTATTGCTTAGGAAAATGGCTCGCTGAGTTTTGGGAAG
>CAYWHF010000052.1:7371-10323 GCA_964457695.1 uncultured Methylocapsa sp. | reverse complement strand
ATATTTCGGTTTTAGTTTCGGAAAAGGGCCGGGATCGAACCTGGCCCTTTTTTTGTCATTGACAAAAAAGGAGGGCTTTTTTTCCGAATTGAAGGGCGAAAGCCCTTTCCATTCGCGGCCGGCACGCACCAATTTGACGCGGCGGCGTACGACCTCCGATACCGGAAGCCTGGCTTTAATTTCGTCGAGAAAGGACGGCGGAAATCGCATCTGCGCTCGGAAAAGCCCAATGGCGGATTCGGCCCGGCTCGTAAAGGCTAATCGTTCTTGTCCTCCTTAATCACAACGCTTGCCTCTCACAGCCATTCGCTGGTTTAGTACTGGACCGACCGATCCAGCAAATCAGGGGACCGGCCGTCCGGCCCATCGATGGCATTTTTATTGGCCGTTTTCCCGCCACACTGCGGAGCCGGAATGTCTTCCGACTCTGCAACGGTTTAGAGTTTCGGCTATTTAGACAATTGAGGGAGCGGGAGTCCGGTGCAAGCAGGGGCGTAAAGCGCATAGTGAATGCTGGAGCCGACAAAATAACCTGTCACGACTCCGAATAGTATGGCTACAGTCCTTAGTTGCGCCTGGCTTTTTGCTGCCGCTACTTCTGAGGGGTTCTGCGCCGCCAGCAATCCTTGGGGATTCTGGGCAACTTGACTCCTAAAACCCTGGGAGAACCGATCGGCTAGACCACCTGTTCCAACGTAGCAAGTTTCCTTATCGCCACCAAATAAGCCGGCACCGAACAAGCCGGCGCATATGCCTATTGCCCAGATGACAGCCCAGAACTTCAAGAAATTTGCCATGGTTTCCTCCTTTGCCGGATAGCCCTCGATGTGACGCGCACGTGGGCCATTCCTGTTACCACATCCGGTCGCTTCGTTTACATTCGGGAATGGCGCAGGCGATTTTCGTGAGGAAGGATACAGTATTAGCATTCACCGAATACACGCTTAAAAATCAAATCGACATTTTTTAGATGATAACCAAGGTCGAACAGTGCTTCGAGCTCGGCGTCGCTCAGCACCGTTCGCACATCCTTATCTTGTTTCAACAAGCTCAAAAAATCTCCTTCGCCGCGCCACACCGGCATGGCGTTGCGCTGAACCAGCGTGTAAGCCTCCTCGCGGCTCACGCCCTTTTGGGTCAAAGCCAGCAGCACCCGTTGGGAATGAATGAGGCCGCCGAGGCGATCCAGATTCCTCTTCATATTGGCGGGATAGACGATGAGCTTGTCGATGATTTGAGTGAGCCTCGCAAGCGCGAAATCGAGAGTAATCGTCGCGTCGGGCGCGATCATCCGCTCGACCGAGGAATGCGAAATATCGCGCTCGTGCCAAAGTGCGACATTTTCCATGGCCGGCAGCACCATGCCGCGCACGAGGCGGGCGAGCCCGGTCACATTCTCGCTGAGGACGGGATTGCGCTTATGCGGCATGGCAGAGGAACCTTTTTGGCCTTCGGCGAAAAATTCCTCCGCTTCCAGCACCTCGGTGCGCTGCAAATGGCGGATCTCTGTTGCAAGCCGCTCCATCGAGGAGGCAATGACGCCAAGGGTTGCAAAAAACATCGCGTGGCGGTCGCGCGGGATGATTTGCGTCGAGGCGGGCTCGACCGCGAGCCCGAGTTTTTCCGCAACATAGGCTTCCACGCACGGATCGATATTTGCAAAAGTTCCGACAGCGCCCGAAATCGCGCAAGTCGCGCTCTCCGCCCGGGCCCGCAACAGCCTATCGCGAGCGCGGGAAAACTCGGCAAAGGCATTCGCGAGTTTCAGGCCAAAGGTCGTTGGCTCGGCGTGGATTCCGTGCGAGCGGCCTATTGCGGGGGTCAGTTTGTGTTCGAACGCCCGGCGTTTTAATGCCGCAAGAAGCGCGTCGACGTCCTCAATCAAAATGTCTGTCGCGCGGGCAAGCTGCACGGCAAGGCAGGTGTCGAGCACGTCGGAGGAGGTCATGCCCTGGTGCAGGAAACGCGCCTCGGGCCCGACGAATTCGGCAAGATGTGTCAGAAAAGCGATGACATCGTGCTGGGTGGTTTTTTCAATTTCCTCTATGCGCGGAGCATCGAAGGCGGCATGGCCCGCCTCTTCCCAGATCGCGCTTGCGGCTTCCTTAGGGATGGCCCCGATCCCGGCCAGCGCGTCACAGGCATGGGCCTCGATCTCGAACCATATCCTAAACCGCGCCTGTGCCTCCCAAATGGCGGACATTTGCGGGCGTGCGTAGCGCTGGATCATTACCGGATTGAGCCAATGAGAGCTTTGGGATGTCGGGCAAAAAGCAAAACAGGCGGGACGCTCATGTCGCCGAAGCGCTGCCCGAGAAGGAATGTGGTGCCGGGCTGACAGGTGCCGCCGCGCCATTGTTGATTTGCAGCACCGCGAGTCCACGCTCATTCGTCCCATCGGCGCGGAAACGAAACACGCCGTCTGCGCCATTAAAGCCGGATTTGTTGGTCAGCACGGCTGCCGAATAGCGTTGCGAGCCTTGCGTATGCGCAAGTGCCGCGGCGAGTGACACGGCGTCATAAGCAAGGGTCGCGATGCGCGGCGGATCGGAGTGATATTTTGTCGCGTAGCGGGAGGCGAAGGCCTTAAAGCCGCCGTTCTCGGGAGCCGAGAACCACGCGCCTTGCAATGCGGGAAGATTCAAGACCCGTGCATCATTCCAAAGCCCGGTGCCCAGAATCTGGTATTTTCCATTAACGCCGGCTGTAACGAGCGCCTGCGACATCGCCTGCATCGCATCGGCTTGTTCGGGGATGAAAACCGTATCGATCTGATCGTTCAGCGCGGCAATCCTTTGCACGGCGGCGGTCATGGTCTGCGGCTGGTAATGCTCGACGCTCATTACCCTGACGTTGTTGCGGGGGTGCCAGTCATGAGCCTTCCGCTTCGCGCCCCGGCCGAGATCCTTCCGGTCGGCGCAGAAGAGCTCGAGCGCTGCAAGCCCGTATACG
>CAYWHF010000052.1:0-7361 GCA_964457695.1 uncultured Methylocapsa sp. | reverse complement strand
TGCGGCTGGTAATGCTCGACGCTCATGACCCTGACGTTGTTGCGGGCGGCCGCCTGCTGAAACTCGCCTTCCGCCACCCGGCCGTAATCATTTTCTGGGATAAGCGCGGCCATGGATTTTTTCCCTTTGGACGCGGCAAAGTCCACGACCCGGTCGACGTAATTCTCGATCAAAAAGGAAAGCAGAAAGAGGTCCGCGCCGGCAGCCGACGTATCGGTCGAAAAAGCGATGACCGGTTTGCCCGCACCGCGCGCGATCGGAGCGACCTCGCGCGCATTCGACGCAAAGAGCGGCCCTATGATGAGGTCGGCGCCTTCCGAAAGGGCAGATTGTGCGGCCACGCGCGCGCCCTCGGGGGTCGACCGATCGTCTCTTACAAGCAAGGTGATGTCGTTGTTGCCAGCCTCGAGATAGGCAAGTTCGGCGGCATTGCGCAAAGATATGCCGACGTTGCTTGGCCCCGACGCCTGCGTCATAGGCAGGATGAGCGCGATCTTGGCCTCGCCAGAGCCGATTTTCTCGCTCGGTCCGGCCTGCTCCGAATTGCTTGCAGGAGCGCCAGGAACCGTACCGCCAGGTCCGCGCGCAAACATTCCGGTCACGGAGTAGCAAGCGCCGACCATCAAACAAAGCCCTAGAACACTCACCGCTCGCAATGCGTCCTGGCATTGGGCAGGGCGGGGCGGAGGAACTTTGTGCCGAAACAAAAGCATGTGAACGAAGTCAATCATCTGGCCAAGTTCCGCTTAAGCGCTCTATCCATCTCTGGTCTCGCGCGCTGATCCAGTCGAGCAGAATTGCATCGAAATCCAGGTGATTTTCAGTCATAATTTTGGTTCGCGGGCAATAGACATCGCGGCCGGGCTGGGGCACGCTTACGAAAAAACCCGGATCGTTCCATAAACAGAACAAGTGATTTGTTTATAGAACGATATTTTTCAAAGCCGTAGCCGGCGTTCCCGGCCGGGCGCAAGATCAGGAATGCGATACGCATGGACGAATCTGACCGCATCTTAGCCAGAGCCGCTCCCCTGTCCAGCAAATCCCTCCTGCGCGTTAACGCCTCTGCGGGGGAAAAGCCTGCCAGCACGTATACCGCTTTCGGCCTAAAGGCCGAGGCAGAGCCTATCCGGCCGGGGCTCCATGTCGTCGCCACGCCGATCGGCAATCTCGGCGATATTTCATTCCGGGCTCTGGCGACGCTTGCCGCAGCCGACGCGATCGTAGCCGAGGACACGCGCGTGACCAAGAAATTGCTGGCGCATTACGGGATCGCAACGCCGCTTGTTGCTTATCATGAGCACAACGCCGCGGTCATGCGGCCTCATCTCCTCGCGCGGCTTGCGGAGGGGGCCGCGCTCACCCTCGTCTCGGACGCCGGGACGCCGTTGATTTCCGATCCTGGCTTCAAACTTGTCGCGGACGCGCTCGCGCAAAACATCGAAGTCATGCCGGTTCCCGGTGCGTCGGCTGTTCTCGCCGCCCTGGTGGTTGCGGGCCTGCCGACCGACCGCTTCTTTTTCGAAGGCTTTTTGCCGCCAAAGAGTGCGGCGAGGCGCGCCCGGATCAAAGAGCTCGCCGCCATTCCCGGAACGCTGGTGTTTTTCGAATCTTCGCGCCGCCTGGCGGAAGCATTGCGCGACCTTGCCGCCGTTCTCGGGTCAAGGGACGCGGCGATTGCCCGCGAACTCACAAAATGTTTTGAGACCGTCCGCCGCGCATCACTGCCAGATTTGGCTGCCGCCGTTGCCGCCGAAGCGACTCCGAAAGGCGAAATCGTTGTGCTCGTCGGGCCGCCGCCCGGCGCGCAGCCGTCGAAGGCAAGCGAAGAGGAGCTCGATGCGCGGCTCAACCAAGCGCTCGAAAATCTTTCGGTGAAGGATGCGGCCGCCTTCGTTTCGGCCGAAACAGGCGAGCCTCGCCGAAAAGTCTACGCCCGCGCGATCAAACTTTCCGCGCGGACCCGGTGAGCGTGCGGCCGCCAAGGAGCCGTGAGGAGGCAAACCGCCAGGGCGCCATGGCCGAACGTCTGGCGGCCTTCGTTTTGCGCCTCAAGGGCTATCGCATCCTCTGCCGCCGTTACCGCATCCGGGGCGGCGAGATCGATATTGTGGCACGCCGCACCGACACGATCGCTTTTGTGGAGGTGAAGGTGCGACCGACGCTCGACGAGGCAAGGGCTGCTATCGACGAGATTAAACGGCGGCGCATCTCGCGGGCTGCGCGGGTTTGGCTTGCCTCAAATCAATGGGCCGCGCCTTTGACCTGGCGTGGAGACGCTGTGTTTGTCGCGCCGTGGCGCTTTCCGCGGCACGAAATCGCGGTGATCGAGCTGGACATCGGATGAAGTAACAGCGTTTGGATTCATCGCGAAATTTATTAAGCCGAAAGTTCAAAGCAAGCTGTGACCAATATAATTTAACTTCTCAACTTAATTCACAATACTGCATTAAACAGGAATAACATTGATTATTGTTGATAACGCCGAATGTTGTGTTAATGTTCGAGCGGCTGCGGATTGCAGGTCAGAAGCTGGATCCCGACTTTACGAATATCTCGCGACTCGGCCTTTGAGCTAACCCCCATCTGTGCCGGTTCCGGCCATTTGGGAATGTCGGGTTGAGCGCAAGCGTGCGAGCGAAAAGGAGAAGCGATATGCGGTTAGATCATACTGAAACGATTGCAATTGCCACCCTCCTCATCTTCCTCGCCGGAATTTTGAGGGCAGGCGCTGCAGGATGGGACGGTCCGGGCTGGTATGCACTCTACCGTGGAGAGCAGGCTCGGGGGCCATTCGCAGGCGAGAAGGATTGCAAGGCCTATATCGTCAAGCCAGAGAATGATGATCTGTTTGGGCCCCCCGAATGCGAGTATTTCCAGAAATATCAAGACTGCCATGAACAGAACGTTTGTTAGAGCAACCACCTACTGGCCACCCAGTTCTTTCGATCGGAAATTTAAGGGTTGCCCGGCCGAGCGTGCGAGTGGAGATAGGCGGTTCTGTCGCGCAGAGATCATTGCAGTTGCAGCGCTCATTTTATTGCTCGCCGGAGTTTCAGGGGTAGGCGCGTCGGTAGAGTGGGGAGGTCCAGGCTGGTATGTGATCGACGAGGGGTGGGGCGAACTTGTTGCCGGGCCATTGGCTAACCAGAGAGACTGCGAGACTGATGCCGCTAACGAACCGAAAGCTGATTTTTTGGGTGGGCATATCTTCACATGCCACTATTTCCAGAAAGAATCGGACATGGAGCGCACAAGAAAAGGCGGGTAATATGGGCCATTCACGATGCTCGCATTGGCCAAGCCCTGCCCTGGGGCCTACGAACTAATGAACCCACGACCCAACCGGTTAGAGCAGATTATGGAGCCCAATCCCGCGCAAATTCAAGGTGTTTTGTTTCTGCTCTGGGTCTCGGTCCCTCTGTTTTTCATGGGGGTCGCATCGCTGATTAACACGCTTGTGGGACGCAAGATGATCAATGGTGCCTCGATCTATCTTGTCCTCGCTGCCGCGCTGTTCGCGTACGGTGCATGGAAGGCTTTCTCTAACCCAGCAAACACCTCAGGCGACGCAGCGGAACTCATCGGCTACTACATCGGCTATTTCATAATACCGGTGGGTATCGCCGTTTATTTCGCTGACAGATTCAGCAAGAATAAGCGCTCCGAGATCACGCCAAGGCGTAACTTGCGGGGTTTGCTGAAGCTGAAAGCCGCGGAACCGTTAGATCCTAAAACCTGCACTCTTGAAGATCTTGTTTCCGCCTGGCCGGAAACACCAGCGCGCACGTTTCGCCGCGGCGGTCGTCGGCATTGCGGTGCTTTTTGCAGTCATTTACTTTTCTTGGGACCTTTTCTTGGGGTCGCACTTGTGGGGAAGTGTGCCTCTGTGGCTCGGGGGGATCGCGGGTGCCGTAGGCTACAGGTTGACCTATGAGTTGATGACGCGGTGGGAGATATTTCCCTGAACGGCCTAAGCGCCAGAGCCTTTCAAAAGTGCACGGCACTGGCCGCGGCATTAAATCGCGGCGATCAGAGTCTAGTTAGGCTGAGCCCCTGCTGCCACGTCAGCTTGTTTCGTTGGGCTCGCAACGGCATGGGGTTGGACACTAGGCCACTCCGCGCTATCGTCAGCTTTCGGCGGATCACAGAATCTCAATATCTTTATGGGGATGTCACACTTGAAACAACCTTTCGTTGTTAAAGTAATCAAACTGCTTGCGTGGATTGGAGTTGTTTTAACTCTAAATCTTACGTTGGGCCTCGCCTTCTGTGTTTCAACGCCAAATAATGAACTTGCCAGAAGATTCTGTGCCGGGGTCCTGGAAGGTGCAGGTTACGATCCTACTCGCTTCAGTGCCGCGGACGCTAGTATAAGTATAGGTTTAGCCCTAAGCGTCACTCTTTTATATGTATTGTTGCTACGTTCAATTTCAAAGCAATGGCTTTATCTATGTCGTGTTACTGCAACTATTTTGTTGCTTGCCGGAATTGGAATAGTCATCGAAAATGGAAGGCTACCTGTCCTTCCTATCATAATTGGCGGCTTGGCGTGGTTGCCGCCAGTCACGCGTTATGTGGATCGTAGAGCACCTCCAACAACTACGAATGAGATCGAGCCGCCGGTGATCGGCCAGGGGACTGATCCTCGTGCTGGGCGCGATGGCGTTGAAATTGCCGCGACACCAAGCGACAAACCGGAGGCGCCACCGGGCGAGCTGGGAGTGAACAAGGCCCCCAAAGCGGCGCGCCAGCCATGGACTTGGCAGGCCGTCGCGATGGGCATCGCTATGTTGATCGCTTACATCTCCCTGTTCATCCTTGTCATCTCTGGCATTGCATTTTTGGTCTATCAGGTAACACTTATACCAGACATATTTAGATATTTGCCACGTCTACTTAGTGATGTTCTCCAAGCTGTTGGAAATTTTCTTGAAAATTTGGGAGACATGCTCAAAAGATTCAAACCCTGACGAATATTGCGAAATGCACACGTGACAGCTTATGCTGGCGTCCATGTGAGATTGCGCGAGAAAAGGTGGAAACCTCAGGAGCACCATGAATACAATTAAGGCTATAATGCGCGTCGTGGCCGCCATCTATATTTCCATAGGTGTATTGCTGCTTCTGTTTCATCCACGGCTCGATACCGATGAAAGGCTGACTGAGACAGCGACGGGCAAGAAGGGCTGCGAGGTGGACTCCGTGGTGCTGCTGACCCTTGGGTGGCCGTATTTTCTCAAATATTATTACGGGGGCGGATTCGACGTCTGCAGAAAGAGCTCGTTCAAGCATTAAATCCCTGATTAACGCGGGCGCCAATGTTATGAACAGGCCGGTACGCTCCACATTAGAATTCACACAACAGCAAAGGTAAGTAGCGCCAACAGGAATTCCATCTGCCGCCGGTATGCGGTATTTTTGCTAAAGTTTTTATTCGGCCAAATTTCATGACACTCGGTGGCGGCGCCCAATGACCCCACTTCCCGAAGGCGGCATTGCCGAGGCAAAGACGCTGCCGGCGCCCGTTGCGGCGAGGGATGCGATCGCCGCCGACCTCATCGCGGTCCTTGTATCCGTGACCGCGGGCGATCCGCGCGTCCTCACCATAAGAGACCGCTCCGCTTTGCCCTCGGGCCCCTTCGAGCTCGCGCACCGCTCGTTGCAGGCTGGGCTGCGGGCCTGGGTCGAGCGGCAGACGAGGCTTCCGCTGGGTTATGTTGAGCAGCTCTATACTTTTGCCGACCGCGATCGTGCCGGCGCCGGACAGCGTGTCATCTCAATCAGCTATCTCGGGCTCACGCGCGAGCGGCCTGCCGCGGCAGAACGCGACGTCAGCTGGCTAAGCTGGTATTCTTATTTCCCGTGGGAAGACCATCGTTTAGGCGCCCCGCCCATCATCGAATCCGCACTCTTGCCGCGTCTTGAGACCTGGGCGGACCAATCGGAAAGTATGAGCATAAGGGAAGACCGCAGGCAGCGCGTTGCGGTTACGTTTGGCAGCGGCAGTTTCGCCTGGAACGAGGAACTCGTCCTCCAGCGCTACGAACTCCTGTACGAAGCCGGTCTTATCCCCGAAGCAACTCGGGGGGCTCTTTTGGATTCCACCCGGCACGGCGCCAGGGCCGAATCCCTCGACGGTACCGGCCAGCCGATGATCCTCGACCACCGCCGCATCCTTGCGACCGGCATAGCAAGGCTCAGAGCGAAAATTAAATACCGCCCGGTCGTCTTCGAATTGATGCCGGAAACTTTTACGCTTCTCCAATTGCAACGCTGCGTCGAGGCTCTGGCCGGGCGGCTCGTGCATAAGCAGAATTTCCGCCGCCTGATCGGACAGCAGGAACTTGTCGAGGAAACAGGGGAAGCCACGCAAGACACCGGCGGGCGTCCGGCAAAATTGTTCCGGTTTCGTCGCGAAATATTAACCCAGCGCGCAATCTCGGGAACCAAATTGCCGGTCTCAAGGGCTTGACAAATCTTATACTCAATACCAGCATATGGGCAAGTAATGCTCATTTGGAGTATAAAACGATGGCGTCGCCGTTTCCAGCCCTCCGTAAGGAGGTTTCCTATGCCGAAAACCTTTACGCGAAGGTGCGCCATGCGATCCCGGCGATCGAATGGCCGGTTCATGCTCAGGACATCGACGCGATCATGACGCTCAAACGGGAGCGGAACGCCGTGCTTCTTGCGCCTAATTACCAACCGCCAGAGATTTTTCATTGCCTGGCGCATTGCGTGGGGGACAGCCTCGCGCTTGCCCGCCACGCGATGGCGGCCGGCGCCAAGGTGATCGTCCAGGCCGGCGTGCATTTCATGGCCGAGACCGCAAAACTGTTGAACCCGGAAAAAACCGTTCTAATCCCCGATCTTGCTGCCGGCTGCTCGCTTGCGGAGTCGATCAAGCCCGAGGACGTGATGCTCCTTCGCAAGACTTATCCGGGCGTGCCTATCGTGACTTATGTGAATACCTCGGCGGCGGTGAAGGCGTTGTCGGATATTTGCTGCACCTCGGGCAATGCAAAAGAGGTGATCGAGTCGCTCGGCGTGGACCGGGTGATCATGCTTCCCGACGAATTTTTGGCCCAAAATGTCGCGGCCGAGACCAAAGTGAATGTGATGGCATGGAAGGGCCATTGCGAAGTGCATGAACGGTTTAGCGCAGAAGAAGTGAGACAACTCCACGAAGATTATCCCGGCGTGATTGTTCTGGCGCATCCAGAATGTCCGCCGGAGGTCGTCGCGGAAGCCGATTTTTCCGGTTCGACGGCCGCTATGTCGGCCTATGTGAGCAAGAACCGGCCATTGCGCGTGGTGCTTTTGACCGAATGCTCGATGAGCGACAATGTCGCAATCCA
>CAYWHF010000051.1:0-10333 GCA_964457695.1 uncultured Methylocapsa sp. | reverse complement strand
AATGGAAAGGTCTCAATTTGCGGCTGGAATGCACGACTGCTTAGAGTCTGTCCCGATTCAGGGTGTAGGTACGCCCTTCTTCGGCGGCTATTACGGCTATCTCGCGATGGCGAACCGCCGCCGGACTTTTATGGCTGGCCGTGAGCTGGCCTGGTCCCGCGGTGCCCTCAGTTAATCTTCGATCTCAGCCGGTAGCTTTGTTCGGGCAAAGCAGATAATTCACCAGCATGGATGACTGGGATCCCCGACTAACGCCGGCCCGGCCCGATCTCGCGGCCGCGCATCTGCGCGGGCAGTTTGCGGCCGATGCTTATGCCGAAGGCCGGACGATGCAAGTCGCAACCGCCGTTGCCGACTTGCGGCGCGCACCCTCTCATGAGGCGCTGCTTGATACCCAGGCGCTCTTCGGCGAGGAGGTTACCCTTTACGAAAATTTTGAAGGCTGGGGCTGGGGCCAGCTCGCGCGGGACGGCTATGTCGGCTATATCCCCATGGCCGCGCTCGCAGATGGACGCACCGAGCCGACACATCGTGTCGCCGTCAATCTGACCTTCGTGTATCAACGCCCGGACATAAAAGCCTCTACGCGGAGGTCTTCGCCGCTCGGCGCCGCCGTGCGTGTCCGCACCGCGGAAGGCCAATTCGCGCAAATCGGCGACAGCGCCTTTGTTTTCGCCAATCATCTACGGCCCTTCAACGAGTTCGAAAGAGATTTCGTAGCCGTTGCCGAGCGGTTTTTGCATGTGCCCTATCTTTGGGGCGGCAAAACGAGCCTCGGCATCGATTGCTCCGGGCTCGTGCAAATTTCGCTCGACGCGGCCGGGATCGCCGCACCGCGCGATACCGATCTGCAAATAAAAGCTCTGGGCAGGCCGCTTGCTTTTGACGCGGAGCTCGCTGGCTTACAGCGCGGCGATCTCGTGTTTTGGCGCGGCCATGTCGGCATTATGCAAGACGAAACGCACATACTCCACGCCAATGCGCATCACATGGTGGTTGTGAGCGAACCGCTGCGCGTGGCGCGCGACAGAATTTTGGCCAAGACGTCGCAGCCAATTGCCGCGATCAAGCGGCTCCGGTGAATGCCCATGCGAGCGATAGTATTCGGTGCTGCTTGTCCCCGCACACGCTTAGGGTCACGACCTGGGGCGAAAGGCACGCCGGCGGCGATGTTAACCTCAAGGTCAATTTGATGGTGCGCTACGCTGCAAGGCTCGCCGAGGCGATTCCTCCGGCCGAATATCGTCGCCCATCCGGCTTGATTATCGGTAAACCACAATGAGATGCGGCAGCGGAAAGCCACAGCTCGGGCGCGTGTGTCAGCCTGAGTTAAAGACTTGTTCAATGATAGTCATGTTCACCGGTAACGACAGAAAGGAACTCATTGTGCGGACTGCCGAGGACTCAAGCGGCAAACTCATTGCCCGCGAGATCTGCGAGTTCAATCAGTTCGGCGACGTGCGCCTCTGCGAAGACTTCGACCGCAACACAACTCATCGCGACATGAAGGACGCTAATGGAAACTGGGCGAAGATCGATGACCGGTGATCTTATCGGCCAATTCTTTCGCACGCGCGCAGGGGACGGAAGCTTTGCGGCTTTCGTGCGCAAAGAGGGTGCATTAGGTTGCCGCGGGGAATTGCTTTCATCGCCTCTGGCGGGTCCGCTAGGGGTCCGCAGCAAAAATCCGCGAAAACGGTGAATCGTCTAAGTTTTTGATTTTGTTGGTGGGCGCACAAGGGCTCGAACCTTGGACCCGCTGATTAAGAGTCAGCTGCTCTACCAACTGAGCTATGCGCCCGTCAAAACGGCCCTGGTTCTCCGCCGCAGTTCCCAAATGCAGCTCCGATCGTGTATGTCTCTTCGCGCCGCTGCCGCAAAAAGAAACAGCCGGGAGACCCTATTCGCCCTATCTCCCTTGGGCGGGACGAATCTTGATTTCCCTGGCCGCCATCTGACGAGGATGCCGGGACGGGTGAAATGTGAATGCCCTCGACCTTTCCTTGTGGTTCGAATAGTACACGGAAAGAGCCCTGCATGGCAAGCAGAGGCACAGAAGAGCTGCCGCCAAACTGTCAGTTCGAATTGTTCTCAATCCCCCAATGAGTACCGCCATCGGATGCTAGCGCATGGCAAGCACGCCGATTACGCCAACAACTTTGCTAAACTTCCACTTTTTCCGGCAATCGCTGGCCCCGCCAGGTCATCCGATGTGAGACTCCTCGTCGATGTCACAGTTAGATGTTTGTTGAAGGATTTGCCTGAAGTTCGCGCAACTCTAATGAAACAATTTCGGAATGCGGACTATTCCAAGAAAAAAGGGCAGAAAGCAAATTGCTGCGGTTCCAAGAAGGAAATCTATAAGTGGGGCAATGCGTTTTATTTTCATAAGAGGTTTCCACGGATTGCAACATAACACAGACCAAGCACCATCATCGGCAATGGCGTAAGAACATGACCTCTCCCCACCAACCCCGACGACGATGCCGTCAAAAGGTGATGAATGAGCACGGGATTTCCAATCAAAGAAAATTTCTAGCAGGACCAATGCGCCGATTGGTCTCTTGAACTCGGCCGCCGCGCCCATCAGGAACAACAGATGATTTGGCCGTTGCCTTCTTAATGGCAACAACCGTGTCCAGGATGTGCCTTGCAGGATGGCCCGAGGAACTGGGATACTGATATTTGCCAGCGCGGAGTTGGCTAACGCCAACTCCTTGCCGAATTTGCCGCGCGCAGGCTCGAGCAGGAAGCCACTTGCCTCGTTCGAAAGTTGCTGGCCAATAACGTCATTTATTTATGAACCGATTTGCGCCGCCAAGACAGCCGCCGCGAGAACGTGGTAGCTGCGAGGATGGACATTATCTCTTCCGGGCTTCACTGAAACCACGCTGTCTCCGTGCTCAAAGGCGACCGCTTCAACTGCGCGTCCGGCGGTCACATTGACTGGCCGCACCCACACGACATTTCCCGCGTGGACTTTTGATCTGATCGTTTCGAGATTTCGAGCCAACCGGGGATTCATCGGGTCGTTCGAGCCGGTAGAAATCACAACCAAATCATAATGAGCTGCCGGAGCCTTTTGGATGACTGCCGCAGATGAAATTCCGACCTTAGCATCTGAGGCACATCCGCCGAGAACTGCGGCTAGACCGAGCGCCAGACAGTCACCGAAAATGAAGCAGCTCATTTATGGGCCATTCCTTCCGGGAAGATCGCCGCAAGAATGCCGCCAACTGCGACCCCGACCGTCGTTAAGGTAGCAGTCGTGCTCGGGTCGTTCGGAAGTACCTTGAAGGCAATCAAGATAGAAGCCACGCCGGCCCAGGTGGACGGCTCTTTCATGCGGGCGGCGAGATATTCAACAATTGGATTCATTTTGTTTCTCCTAGACGGCGGGGATTTGGAAGCGAGTTAACGACTCCATGACGACTTCGCGTCTCCTTCTGAGTGAATTAGGCATCATAGGTAGGCTGCGTAACCCCTTCCATGGTTCGGCTGCCGGGACCATTTGGATGATCTGATATTCCGCCTTCGTCATTGAGTACGAAAGCGAGTCACTGCTGGAAATGATCGCTGGCCGTGACGCACTCAATAAAAAAGCCGCCAAAGGCGGCGAGGCTGAAAACGGCTATCGTTCGATTGGCTGTGCTATTGGCTCGGCGACATAGGGAGAGACGCGGGTGTTCGTCGGGACCTCAGAATGGTTGGCATTGCTCCTGGCAAGGCCGGTATCCCTGACCGTGATGATACCAGGCGTGCAAGGGCCAACTGTCCGATCGACGACATTTAAACGGGCTGACCAGCTTGGCTCTGGTACAAACGACGAAAGTGGGGCATATTCGCGAATAGCCCTCCGTTTGTAGCGGGTGAACGCAGATGCGGGGGATTGATGACCCAAATCGTCCCATTTCGACCGGGAGTTCTTGATTCTCTGCGTCCGGCGGTATGACGGTTCAAATTCGGATTTCGCGATGTTGCGGCCGTTGGATATGATTCGTCTTTTGAAGATTTCGGAGGGAATTTGCGCGAAGACAATGGGAAAACCCCTCGCGTTCATGAGCCGGATCGGCCACGCTGCCGGAGTGCCGCTCGGGACGGCCGAGGAGGCCGCGCGATGGCGCGCCGTCCGGTTGCCATTGCAGGAGCCGCCGCAGCCCTGGTCGTTCTCGTGGCTTCGCCTGCCGCCGCGTCCTGCCACGTCGTTGGGGATAGTGTCGCGGTCGGATTGGGTGCAGCACTTCGCCCATGCTCCGTCTCGGCCCGCATCGGTCTTTCGTCGCTTAACGCGGCGAGCCGCGTGGGGCATAGCGGCGATTGGGTAATCGTCGCGCTAGGGAGCAATGATTTTCCGCGGGGTATTTCGGCAGCCCAACGCAGGCTTTCGGACATAAACGTTCGCCGTGCCCTGTCCCGCATCGAAGCGGCAGCCGGCAGGCGCGCCATCGTGATCGTCCCGGCGAATGGCGGGAGAGGCACTGTGGAGAGCTGGCTTGCCTCCCATGGTCTGCGGTCGCTCTCCTTTTCAGCGGGCCGAGACGGCATTCACCCCAAGAGCTACGGAGAGCTGGCCAGGCGTGTCCGCGCATTGATGGCAGAGTGACGCTCGCCTATCTGCTCCTTTGCGCTTTGTTCTCATGATCGCCGCCGAAAACGTGGCCCACAAAAGAGTGCACGGTGAGGCCTGCGCTGAGGCACGCCGGCGCGGCCAGGATCGGCGGCGTGCCTCTCGCCATATGCCGCGAGACCAGGCTCCAGAGGGTCAACAAAGCCGGCCTCTAGTGCCGCCGGGGTAAAAGCTTGATGAAGGTGCCGCGTGCGTCTTGATAGAGTTGCGCCAAACCGATCTTTTCGGACGCCTTCTCGATTCTGTCTACCGCCGACTTGCAGGTCTCGACAAAAGCATTGGGCGGGAGGTCGTTCAGCCAGTCAGCGACCGATCCTGGCAACGCAATAAGAAGAATTACGATCGTACAGTAAGTCACAAACAACGCAGAGCGTAGCGGAGCGAATCCATTGATCGCTGGCTTGGCTTGAACCGGCTCGCGCACGGTAGCTGGCGAGATAGGGGCCAAGCTTGCATTGGCCCGCTCACGCTTTTGGCTCCCCATCTTTCGCCTCCGCGCGATCACTAATTTCCTTTACGAAGAAATCAGAATTGAAAATAAATAAACGGTGCAATTCCTTGCGGAGCAAGAACGGCGACAAGCCAGATCCAAGCGGAGGGAACCAATATCTGGATTCCCAACGGGGCCTTCTCATACAAAATTTTCACGCTGTCGTAAAATTTTATGGGAAGAAACTGGCTTGCGCCGCCGATCACCATGAGCGTTAGGATAAAGGAGTCTATGATCGAACGAGACCCGGAGCCGTCAGTCATGGCTCCGATATATTCCATGGCATAGGCGAGGTTTGGCGAGCGGAAGAAGATCCAGGCGAGGCATACGAAATTCAAGGTTACGAACCAGCCGATCAGGCGAGACGGAACGCTGCGGTCTTCGGGTTTGGATCCCAATGCCGCATCGACAGCGCGCTCGAGTGCGAGCGCAAGTCCATGCATAAAACCCCAGAGGACGAACTGCAAACCGGCACCATGCCATAGACCGCCAAGCGTCATTGTCAAAAGAAGATTTCGATAGGTTTTTACGCTGCCATTTCGATTACCCCCCAATGGGATATAGAGGTAATCCCGCAGCCATGACGATAAAGTCATGTGCCAGCGGCGCCAAAAGTCTTGAATTGATAGTGCGCGATAAGGCTGGTTAAAATTTTGCGGGAATCGATAGCCGAGCAGGTCGGCAATTCCGATTGCTATGTCCGTATAGGCACTGAAATCGCAGTAGATCACGATTGCATAGGCATAAGCCGCGAGAATGAGATCGCCACGGCTATAGTCCACCGGATTGGTGAAAATGGGATCGACGAAGAGCGTTGCCAAATGGCTTGCGATGACAACTTTCTTGAACAGGCCACCGAGAATGAGCATCATGCTCCGGCCCAGATGCACCTTCGCCGGGTCGGACGGGTGCGCGAGCTGACCAAGCAAGTCGGATGCGCGGACGATCGGGCCGGCGATGAGATGCGGAAAGAAACTGATGTAGAGGATCAAATCCGTCAAGGATTTCGATGGCGGGATCTTTTGTCTGTAAACGTCAATAATGTAGGAAAGACCGTGAAAGGTGAGGAATGAGATGGCCACCGGCAACGCGGTATTGGTCGCGCCAACATCGAGGTCAGTCCCAAAAAGCTGCGCGAAATTGTGCAGTTCTGCTGATAGGAAGTCGAAGTATTTATAATAGCCAAGAACAAGGAGGTTCGCCGCGATGCCAACGCCCACAACGAGCTTGCGTGGCCTTTCGGATCTCGCGTAATCGAGACAACGGCCGACCGTGTAATTCAGAAACGAGCTAAATAGAAGAAGAAAAATGAAGTGCCAGTTCCAAAAACTGTAGAAAACATAGCTGCACACCACAAGAAAGAATTTCTTGAAGCGATTGATCCGATTGAGGCTCCAAGTTAGCGGGAATACGAAGCTAAAGAAAACAAGAAAATCAATGGTCGGAAAGAGCATACGACTTGCTTTGGAACTGGGCGATGATCGGATCAAGAAATGCGATGAAGCTCCGGGCGCTCATCCGGTACCCTTCTGCCGTAAAATGCACGTGATCACGGGTAACAAGCCGAGGACTAGCCCCATACCAAGCATCTGCGCCGCATTTTGCGGGCATGATATTGGCCCAATCCCAAAATGGAATAGCTTCCTCTTTCGCCAAATTTCGCTGAAGCTCACGCACACGGTCGAGTTTTGGCGGCACAGGCCAAGCACACTCGGAGCCTCCTGTTGACTCCGTACTACAATTTGTCGAGCCTGCATCCTTAATGCAGTCGCTTGCGACGCGTTCACTCTGTGGCGGTCCAATCATCACCAGGGTCACGTTGGGCAGACTTGACCGGATCTTCTGGATGACCGTCCGATAGTGTTCACGATATTTGGAAAGGTCAAGATGGTCGTTAAAACCCTCATTGGTTCCGAATGCGAGAACAATGATTTGGGGTGCAATTCGTTTGAGCTCGTCCTCGAGCAATTTGGGATCGTATTTGTTGACGATTTCGACGGTAGCGCCAGGGAAACCGATGTTGCTGTAAGAGACTCCGTAGGTTTTGTTGAATATGCTGAGAGCGGAGATTGCCACCGGCAGCCCGTCTGACGTCGTGATCGAAATGCGCTGCAAAACATTCGGCGCAGTGCCGTCTGGCGTAAATCGATAGACGATACGATCCTGCCGGTCTTCGGCAAGAGTGTTGTGGATCGGTTCGCCACCGTCGAAAGCGACGTCGACAGCGCCTCTTTTTGGCCCGGTCACAACCTCTAATTCGACGAGGTCGTAAGGGATCGGTGTTTCCGAGGAAAAATTGAGGGACTCGCCGCTTCGCGCGGCCTTTGCGGTAAAGCCCGAGAGATAGAAGTCCCTCGGGTCATCGCCTTTTTGCAGCGCTGCATAATTCCAACCTTTCGTCGCCGAGACTTTTAGGGCCGCGCTGCGAACGCCTGGATGCGGCTTGCCGGCGTCGATGTAGCCGGGACCACCGTTGCCATAACGCGCTTGCAGGTAGCGGCGCACCTCCCCAGTAAAATAGTCCGCCGATGTATGGCTGTCGCCAATCTGCAAAATGGTCAGCCCGCCATCATGTAGTTTCAAGGGACGATTTTGGCTAACCGCCGGCGCGAGATGGAAGGCCGCCCTTGGCTGAGAAGATGTGATCCAAGATTCCGCTGCCAACGGGGATACCGGGAGCGGCTGCTCCAAAAGCGGTTTCGGGTTTCCATTGTCCGCCGGATAGGTCAGATTTTGGGTCAATCTCAAGCTAACCACCGGCTCGGGATCTTGGGCCGACTCGTGGGCTCGAGCTATCTTGGCCGCATGACCGAAGGCCGACACCGCGCCATCTGCCGGCTTGGGGCAACAGTCCGGAGCCGCTCGTGTTTCGCTTACATCAGCAGCCGCGCGCGGCAATTTCGTCTCGCCCAAAGTTTGCGCTTCACTGAACGCAAGCCATCCGGCATGAGTATGAAAGAACTGCATACTCACAAACGCAGCGGCCACGGCGATGAGCAGGCGCTTCTTCATCTTCAATATTGTTTCGCTCACTTCGGGCAAGGAAAGACGACTTCAATTTTACTATTCTGCAATTGATCAACAAATATTGGCAAAAGATAGGCTGCAACGACGTCATAACCTATTGTCGTAAAGTGTATGCCGTCGGTGGCACGAAGCTGCACGCGTGAACCCGATGCGCCCGGCCCAAATGCTTGAAAAGTGTCTTCACCCGACGCATTCAACTGCCAGGGTTTGACATAGCGGGCACGCGGGCCAAAAGTGCCGATTGCTTCGGCAATTATGTTATTTCTTTCCTGCGCAGCGGAGTTTGCGGCCGAGTCGCGGAGCACCGGATTCCCAATCCACAAAATGCCCGCAGGGACGGTCGACAGGGACTCCAGGAAAGTTGTGACCATTTCTCTATATTTCTTGCTCCACGCTGGACTTCCGAAATTGGTGCGGGTTCGGTTCGCCTCGACAATACTTTGGACGTCGTTTAAGCCAAGAGACACGACAACGAGATCGGGATGGAAATCCGCAAGGATGGATTTTGCCACCTCGGCCCAGTTGAACTTATCCTGCCGCGTCAATCCTGTGCCATTTTCCCCGTAGCGGCCTAGAGTGTATTTTTGGCAATTTTCCTTAGACGTGGCACGTATGACTCCCCCCCAATAACCGTCCGACATCGAATCGCCGATAAAGGCGATACGAATTTCACTCGCCGGCGCGGCTTGGGCGCGCCTGCGCGGTGCAGGGGTAAGTAGAGCCACGCATCCGATCAGGAAGTGCCGGCGAGACACCGATCTTTCCCCTCAACTCCCTCACCGGCTCAGGTCGTGGTGCGGATACGCCACACCGGTGCTGCTCCCGCCGTCGGCCGAACGCTCCATAGTTTTGGTCTGCTCGAGAGAAAGCGATGACTTTTGCGCGATTTTACGGGCGGCTACCGGTGACCGTTTTGTTGCGGCGGAGAGTTCAGTGCTCGGCGATGGCGTTTCTATGTCGACGCCGGCGGCAGCACGGACTTTGCTCCAGAGAAGCTGGTAGCCGCGCATGTTGAAGTGGACGCCATCTCCTCCCCGCAGGCTTGCGTCGCATAGTTCTTCATCGGCCAAACTGACATAGCGTATACGGCCGGCGAGACGTTGGCGCAACAGCTCATCAAGCTTGACGACATTGGTATTCCACGATTTGCGCACACAGACAGGCCCGATCCAAATCAGATTTACGTTCGCTCGTTGCGCCGCCGCAACAATCCGGTCGATTCCGTCCGTGACACCGGTGATAGAACCCACGGCATCGTTTGTTCCCAAACTCAAGAAAGCAACCGTGTCGTGCGGCGTCCTTCTCACTTGCTCGATAGCGTTGGCGCTGCGAATCGTGACGCTGTTATGCGCAAGGCGAGGTAAGCCAGACGCCATTGATACGCCGACTCCGATACTGTCGCCGAGCACAATTCCTGGTGCTGCGATTGCGGCAAGGGAGCCGGCGGCAGTTGAGACGAAGAGGCAAAGGCAAAGCATTGCCGCATGGCGATGAAACGCTTGGAAATTGGCCATGAACGGTTAATTGTCCCTTAAAGTTGAGGCATGTTAATAATGCCTCGGCAAAGTTAAGACGGACCTAATCTCGGCCGGCCGGGTAGGCTGAGCTTCCCGGCTATATTGGGTGCGAGTCGCACGCTTTCTCTGCGTGAATCGTGCGTTTCTAATACGAAAAGGCAACAATATCGGCGATTTGAAGGCATTGAATTTTGCCACATTGCTCGTTTAGCTTCCGGCAATGGAATTAAGTCCTCCTGTCACCGGTGTGACTTCCCTCGTGTGATGTTGGCATGAAAAAATACACTGCTCGCGGGTGGTTGCCGGTGCGTCTCCCAAAACTTTATCGGAGATGTGTTTTGCAGCTGGTCTTGCCGATTGGCTTGCTGTCAGGTTGGGTGCTTCTCCCCTTTTCCGGGTGCGCATGGTCCGAAGAGCTGAACAACTCGGCCGTCTATCCGGTGCGATCGGCCGAGGCGCCGGGCGCTACCGTTGCATTTGAAGTGCTTGGCGCCGCAAACAGCGCTCACGAGACTCGCCGCGCACGGGGAATTACCATCCTCCAATTCGGCCATAGTCATACGGCTGCCGATTATTTTACGGGTTAGTTTCGCCGCATTCTGCAAGCCCGTTACGGAAATGGGCGACCCGGTTACATTATATTAGGCTCCCCCGCTCCACTGCAAAAGACCC
>CAYWHF010000050.1:0-10374 GCA_964457695.1 uncultured Methylocapsa sp. | reverse complement strand
GTGCCTTGGAACGAACATCCAACCCAGATCGCACACTCCCGATACTGGGTGCGCTCCGGATTGGTGAACGCCATCTCCGGCTGATTGTCCCACAGTGACCACCATCGGCTGAAGGCGACATAGGCGAGGTCCGGCTCTGGGCCAGGTGCGAGGGGCTCGGGGAGATAAGCGGCAATCGCCGCTGGATCGGTGCGATAGGCAATCGTGAGGTATTCCGTCGCATAGTGCCAGGGTAGATCGCCCACGAGGGACGAGACCCCGCCCGGAGTCAGGGGATAACAAAAGCCTTTGAGGTCCTTGATAGTGGTCATCCACTCGTCCTCTGCGAGGCTCTATTGCCTCGCTGTGGGCCTTGGAGCCGATTGTCTTTGCATGGCGCGGGCGGGCATCGTTGCTAAGGCGCACGGTCTTGGCTTGACGAAGCTCCACGCCGGGGCTGGAATGATGTTAAAATGTGCCCTGTGCCGGCTTGGTCATCTCCGGACTATTTTGTGGAAGTTGTTCGTCAAGAGGCATTCTGTCGCCCTCTGACCTGCCTATCGCCTGGCTGAACGAGGACGCCCGCTTAAATCTGCTTACCGGTTGCTTACCACACGCCAATGATAAAGCTATTTGATCGCTGGCTTGCAAGATATTGATTTTATTGGCGTCCCGGAAGGGACTCGAACCCCCGACCTACGGTTTAGGAAACCGCCGCTCTATCCTGCTGAGCTACCGGGACGAACGCCACATTCTCGGCTTGCTTCTACTGCCGCGGGTCTTGATCAACAAGCCCGGTCCGGTAACCAGCGATGAACTCTCGACGCGGCCATGGATCCTGCGCCGAGCCGCACGCCTGAATGCCGATCCGGCTGGGTTCGATAGGCGCCAAAACTCAAGCATCTTCGCTCACCTCAACTTGCGCGTCACGACAGGACCGCTTTCTATTCTGATAACTTCCTTATGGACGGTCTCCCTCTTTGTGGCGCTCCTGCGACCACGCCCTGGCACTTGATGCCGTCGAGGCGAGGCCGTCCACACCATCAAACATTTTTAAAATTATTCTACCCGGCTTATGGGATTTCATGAACCCGGCGGACCATCTTTCAAGCCGGCCGCTACTTGCTCTAAATACCCGCTTCGGCGCTCAAGCGCCGCATGAGGGCGGGGGTGAGCTCGCCACGAACCGCAAGCCCATGATCCCGTTCGTAACGCGCGACCGCTTTGCGAGTAGAGGCTCCCACAACGCCATTGGCTTTTAGGACAAACCCAAGTTTGACGAGAGCGCGCTGTGCATTGAGCACGGCTTTGCTGTGTGCGGGCAGTTTTGGCGGGCTGGCATTTGGCTTGGAAGGCAGCTGCGAGGATGGCGGGGCCGTTGCCTGCAACATTTCCGAGATTTGATCATGCGGCGTTCCCGGCACAACATTGTCGCGGGCTTGGAACGTATCCTGTTGAGGCCGTTCGGCCAGCGATTTTTGCACCGGTGAAATCGCGGGCTGCACCCTCTTTGGCACTTGCAGTACGAGCGCCTCGGCTCCTTTGGGCGCCTTTACAGGCGCGGTGCGCGAAAACAGCAGCGGGCTAGAATGGCGGCCCTTTTGCCAGATAAGCGCATTGAACAGGATGATAACAGAGATCACCGCGAAGAATCCGGCGGCGAGGTATGGGGCCTTGTGCTTGCCTCGGCGCCAAATGTGGCGCGAGGCCCGGCGCTTTGGCGCGCGCAGCCTATGCCAAAAGTATTTCAGTTTTGAGGCCGGTTCGCTCAAAACGAAATCATGATCCGTAGCGGCCAACGCTTCACGCAATTTTCTTCACCATCATTTGCTGAATTGCGGAGGGCTCGTCCGGCAGAGGCAACCTGGCTAGCGTTGCGATCCTGACCGGACCTTTTGCAGTGCCGGTCAAAGCGGGGCCATCGAGCGGCAGGCGAACGCGCACGCATGTTCCTTTTTCCGGCTCGCTCGCGACCATGATTTCGCCTCTGAGCATGCCAACGAAACCGCGCACGATTGAAAGGCCGAGACCGGTTCCCTTGTCCTGCTGTTCGGACGCGCCCTTGGCTTGAAAGAAAGGATCGCCGAGATGGGCCAGATCCTCTGCATCGATGCCGATACCCGTATCCGTCACTTTGATGAACAGCGAACTTGCTGCTGCGCGCGCAGAGATTACAACGCGCCCGTTGGCAGGGGTGAATCTGATGGCATTTGACAACAGGTTCAGAAGGATCTCTGTGAAAAGGCGCCTGTCGCACAAGATCGTGTCGAGATTTGCCGAATAGGTGCGCAGCAGCAGAACGCCGCTGCTCCTGGCCTGAAGTCCGAGCATGTCGCAACAAAGATCGATCTGCGGCGCCACGGCATAATGCTCAAGCGATATCGGCAATCTGCCGGCGTCTATCAACGACATATCCGTGAGCGAATTGACAACGGAGAGAAGGTGCTGCCCCGATTGATGTATGATCCTTGCATATTCGCGTTGTTTTTCGGGACCGGGCGGGAGCTCGCTGGAAGAAGAGAGCAATTCCGAAAACCCGGCGATGGCGTTGAGAGGCGCACGAATTTCATGACCCGCTTGGGCAAAAAAATATTCTTTTGCGGTTCTGGCTTCCAACAAATCGGCGCGCGCGGTTTCGAGTTCCGCGTCGCGGGTTTTCGCTTCGGTCACATCGCGGAAAAATGCGACGATATTGCTGTCGCTAGGCTTATGCGGCGCACCTTCGCCGCGATGCGCCCGCATCTCGAGCCAGTGGAAGACCGGTCCAGTGTAATTTTCGCGGGCGACATGCTCGCAGCCGCGCCAGCGCAATGTCGCGGTTGCTGTCACGGCCTCAGTGGTCGCATCGGAAATAGCCTTTAAAAATGCGGGCCTGTCCGCGACCTGAACGCGGTCGAAGAAACGGCAATCCATCAATTCGCCAGAGGCCAAGCCAAACAGGCTCTCGCAGTTGGAGCTCACGGATGAAACGTGGCCAGAGAGGCTTAAGCGCAAGGCCATACAGCCAGCCGCCTCGGCGATTCTGTCGTCCGTTTCCTCCAGAACGCGCCGCAAGTTGCGGCGCAACGTCCGAAACCACGCAAAACCGGCTGCAGCAACAATGGTGAGACCGATAGCGGGAATAAGGCAGGGGAGGAGACCGGCTAATTCTGGTGCTGGCGCCGCCGAGAGGAGCGTCGCGATCGCCGTGGTCGCTGCCACGACAATCCCGCTGGCCGCGAAAGGCAGGGAAAGCTTCTCCAACAAAGAAGCGTCGATTGCCCATCGTTGAAGCTGCGTCCAAAAACCCAAACCACGCCTCCCCGGTTGCTGGCGCGCGAAATCCAACAGGATTTGCCGCTCGCAGGGAGCCTGCCAGAGAGTTCTTTAACAATTCCCTCTAAGTTTAGGAGAGCGAGGCCGCTGCACCGAGCACACAGGGGGAAAACTGCCCTATGGTATAGAAGCAGTTGCCAGGCCGCGGCGCGGAATTAAGTTAAACGTAACCAAATTTTCGCGAAACTAGCGGGCTCTAGGGGTTAAAAATGCTGTTTTTCATCCGCGCCATCTTCTGGCTCTCGATCGTCGCTTATTTTCTCCCCTGGCCGGCAGATCCAATCGCTTCGCTGCTTGCGAAATTCGCAGTCCAAGGCGCGGCACAAGATATTTGGGGCCGCACGGCTGAAATGGCGCAAGCGGCGGCGGAACGCGAATGTTTGCGCGCGCCGGACGCCTGTCTCAGAGGAGCGGCGAGGCTCGGCCGCATGACGGCCAGCCACCCTGCATCCGGCAAAAACAAGGCGCTTGGCCCCTTGCCTGTTGATGCGCCCGCGCCCAGGAATTAAGTAAAGTCCTCCACCTAGCTGTTTGCGCAACGATTGGCGTGAGATCTTATGACGGGCGCAGGGACTGCCACAAAGCTCGATGAGATCATCGAGAATTTTGACTATTTGGACGAGTGGGAGGACCGCTACCGCTACCTTATTGAGCTTGGCCGCGGTCTCGAACCCTTGGACGAGGCCGCCTATTGCGACAAGAACAAGGTGCGCGGCTGCGCAAGCCAGGTGTGGCTCGAGACCAAGGTTGCGGGGCAGCAGGAGGGGAGCCCCGTCCTCTATTTGAAGGGTGACAGCGATGCGCATATCGTCCGCGGTCTCGTCGCTCTTTTGCTTGCGCTTTATTCCGGCCAAACGGCGGCGCGGGTTCTTGCGGTTGATGCCCATGGCTTATTCGCGAAGCTCGGCCTTTTGGCACATTTGACGCCGCAGCGTTCGAACGGCGTGCGTGCCATGGTCGAGCGCATCAAGAGCGATGCGCGCGCAGCCGCTGCGGCTTAGAGGGGCTCGAATCGGCGTCCGCAAATAAGCGCACTAAAAGACCCAGAGCACGAGCGGGACGAACTTGGCTAATCCAAATTCATCGCTGGATGGTTAGCTTCATCTCGTCAGGGATGGAGGTTCTCCTGACGTACAAAGAGCCAAGCTTGAGACTGTCATCCCCGATCTGAGCGATGACCCGAATCCTGCCTTCTTGCTTTATCACAAGAGGCGAAAATCCAAAGGAAATCATAGTTCCCTTCATCATGTCGCCGTCATCATCCAAATCCAATGGGGGCGGTGGCATAATTGACTGTAAAGCTTCTTGGGAAGGTGCGGGGAAGCGGTACGAAGGCTCGCCATCCGATTCCTCAGGGAGATAAATTCGTATCTCACTCAAGGAGAGAAATGTATCTCTATTTTCATGGTATCCAATAATCAGAGATAATTTAGGAATTGTTACAGGCCAACTGTCCCCTAATACAGTCATATCGTATCCCGGATATACTCCTATGAATATCAGCTTATTGTTTATTTCCTGCCGGACCTCGTCGCAGAAAATTACATACCCAGAAGGGCTTTGAGGTTTAATGATGGCCATTTAGGCAGACAATTGGAATACGCGGTGAAGTCTTGATCCTGAGCTTCTACTTACGGTACTAGATTCTGAACTTCTAGTTTGAGCATATGAACCAATTTGCACCACAACGGCAGTGCTTTGCTGAACATCGTTTACCTGTGGGACGAGCCTTCCGGCATCAAAGCTGTGTCTCTTGAAACCGGTCTTCGGGATATCCCGTATTTTTACAAGCCAATCTTCCCACTCCGGCATATCCACCCAAAGCGGAAGATCAAAAGCAGCTGCCACTTCGAGAAGTGTTTGAAGGTTCATTTTTCCATAGTCCGGGTCTTCGAGGCGCGAGACTACGTTTTGAGGTTTGCCCATCTTATCGCCAAGAACGGTCTGCGACCAATTCCGGCCAACTTGCTCACGGAGTGCTCTAATTAACATCGCAATACGCGTGCGAATCTGATCGGACACAAATTCATCCCTGAATTCTTTGTCTGAGAGTTCGTGAATAAACTTTTCACTCCAGGGGGATCCATAAGACACGGGTCAAGCTCCTATCGGTAATACAAGCGGTCCTGCGTTTTTTGGCGATTTCGCACGCGGCTTTTGGGATAAAACGATTGTTTTTTTCTTGGGCCCATAGAAGAAAAGTATATTCGTTATTGCCCGAAAGAAATCCAAGCGAGCGTTGCTGGATATTATCGGCTTTAAATCGCATCTCCGATATTCCGTCCTCATCGGACAAAACCTTGAAAAGAGGCTCCCGCCAATCAACAAGTTCGAGCTGGGCTAGAATGAGTAATTTCGATCGAAACCTTGCTCGAAACTGAGCTGAGGCGTGTTCGAACTCATCCCTCAATCCAGAGCCATCTTCATGTCCTGCATAATATCGGAATTTCACAGCACAGGCAAGGAAACATCTCATTTATGCGATAAAAAATTATTGACAGTCTATCGCAAAATTGCGATTGTGCGTAGTGCCAAAATAAAAAGGCTCCCACCAGGTGGGAGCCTTTGGGACCGGGGGTAGCGAGTGCGGGGCCGGAATTTCCAGTCATGACCCCTAGGGTTAGATTCCCTCTACCTCCACCTTTTCAATTATATCAAGCCATCTTGATTCAGTCTAGCACCTAGCCTTTTTCGGTAGTTGAGGCATGGGCAGCAGGCGTGGGCGCTGGCGCCCCTCCGATATTACCCTATCGTTTTTGCACACGGCTAACGCCCTGCATCTTTACACTTGCATTCCGCGCGTCTGGACGCAAAACCGGTTCCCGCTTTTGACTCGACTAGCTCTAAGGTCCAGCAATTAGGGCGTTATGGGAGGGGTGCGGTATGGCGAATGAAACACATCACGGCGTCAAAGAGCGGGTCGTTTCCGAAGCGCGACAATTCCTCGTGGTATTCGGCTATGTCTGGCTGTTGCTCGAGGTCTTCGATCTCCACCGGTCGTTGGTGTTGGGAGACGCAAATCTGATTCGGCACCAAAGCCTGGCGATACTCAAGGCACTAGCCTTCGCAAAAATCCTTTTTGTTGCGGAAGAAATGGGCCTCGGTGAACGATTCAAGGAAAAGCCGCTGATTTGGCCGGTATTGTTCAAATCGGCACTTTTCGCCGCGCTGTTGATGATCTTCAATCTGCTAGAGAAGGCCATCGAACATAAATTCTGGCCCCATGCCGGGAGAGATGAAATTCATCTCGTCGACTTTCAAATGATTTTTTGTGCCGGAATCGTCATGTTTGTCGCGCTTACCCCGTTTTTCGGCATGCGTGAGCTCGGCAAGATCGCGGGCGCGGCCCAAATGTATCAGCTTTTTTTCGTGCAAAGAATGCGGCTCGCTCCCTTATCCGATGATAAGAAAGCAAATCTTTCGAGACCGCCAGCAAAATACCGGAAGAGGGCCGAATAGGGTCTGTTCCATCGCGAAAGGCAACAAGCGCCCTTCAAAACCGTTTGGCTCCCCGGTACGGTGGTCCTGGAGCAAGGTGAGCGAACCATATCTTGCCCCAGAAATTTTGCCGCCAGTTAATGAAATCCTGCGCCCGTTCAATCGGCCGCTAGACCGTTAGCGGACATTGGGAGGCCCGGCATGGACCCGAGAAGCGTGAGCGAGCCGCCAGCGCCGATCGCGAAACCGCTGATAGCGTGATTTTGGCTATCGAGCGCATATAGGTAACGATCGTCTTCGGTGATTGCGAGATCGATCGGCGCGCCGTTGTTGGCTAGGACGCCCGTCCTGCCGTCCTGGCTCAAGGGATTAAGGCCGCCGCCTGGCGCAACAGAAAAGCCGCTGATCGAACCGCTATGCGTATTAGTGGAATAGGCATAGCGGCCGTCCAGGGTTACCGCAATCCAGCAGGCCGCGGTCTGGTTTGTTGGAACGGAGCCATCGACGAGGCTGAGCGCCCCAGTCCGGCTGAGTTGGTAGGAAGAGACTGTACTCGCATTCGGAGCGCCGCCAGCGGCTTCCGACACGATCAACGTCCGCCACCGGGCAAAATCGAAGCCGAACGGCGTTTGGCCCGCCGAATCGACGATGGTTGGCGTCTGCCCGGGAGTCCCATTCGGTCCGACGGAATAGATTGTGATCTTGTTGGTAGCCTTTTCGGTAACGACGAGGCTTCTTCCGTCGGGGCTAAACTTGATCTCGGCAGGGCCGGTTCCCGTTGCGCTGAGCGGCCTTGTCGATCCGGCCATAGGTTGAAGTTTGCCTTTGCCGAGGCGAAAGCCCGAGATATTATCGCTGCCCGCGTTCAACACATAAACAAGGTCGTCGTCGATCGTGACGCTCACCGGCTTGTTGCCGCCGCTTGGGGCCTGAGCGAATGGTGTAAGGCCTCTCTCCTTTACCGCAAAAACCGTGACGTCGTTACTGCCGGCGTCCACCGCGAGCAGGAAGCGGTGGTCGCCGCTCAAAACGACGCCGCCTTGATTGCCAAGACCAGCGCCGCTGCCGCGCCCTCCGGTCGGAAATGTTCCCTGTAACGTCAGACTGCCGTTACATGCGCGCCGGTAGACTAGCACCGAATTGGCGGTGGCGTCATTGCTCATCGTATAGACGGCGCGCGGGTGGTCATAGCCCCCGCATGTTTCGGTCTCATGCGCAACCGCCGGAGCGATACCGAAGCCGCCGCAAAGGGTTGCCAACGCAGCAAGCGCCGCGCCGCAGGGCTTTAAAATGCTTTTCATAAATTTCTCCACAGAGCAAAATCATGCTGGTGGAATAGCCCAAACGGGCTGGTGCGAACCTGACCGTGGAACGAACCCGCAATCCTCACGGAAAATTTACGGCGGCATATATCATGTTACTGAATGTGAATTCGTTCCCTCGTTCTCTCATCCTGAGCTAGCAGGATCTTTGTTTCATCGCGAAGGACAGCAAGCGCCCTTCAAACGAGTCTCTGCCCCCGAAGTGCTGCTCCGGAGCATGATGAACGAAGCGTCTTTCTCCCCAAGCCCTGGGCAGCCTTCGCCGGCCGGGCAAAGACGCCGCCCTTTGCCTGCTCTTGACGAATCTCTCAGAAATTGCGGTACATAACTGTTGCGTTTCCCGGAACGGTTCCGCATCAACGCCAACCCAACAACGCTATGCTGGCGCCAAAGAGAATGAACAGCCAAAATCGAATTCTGGTGGTTGACGACGAGCCTCAGATCCGCGCGCTTCTGCGCAACTTGCTTGAGATGGAGGGCTATGCCGTCGACGAGGCTGCGAGCGGCCAGCAGATGATGTCGCTGCTCAACAAGGAACCGGTCAGCCTGGTCACGCTGGATCTCAACCTTGCTGGGGAAGATGGTCTTGCTCTGGCGCGCGACGTGCGCGCCAAGCGTAATGTTCCGATCATCATGATCACTGCCAAGTCCGATGATATTGACAAGGTCGTGGGTCTGGAGCTTGGTGCCGACGACTATATAACCAAGCCTTTTAACGTGCGGGAAGTTCTCGCCCGCGTCCGTTCGGTGCTCAGACGTTATGAATCGCCGCGGGCACAGACAACGGCAGGGCCAGGCGAGCGCAATAAATTTGCCTTCGCCGGTTGGATCGTCGACACCGCGGCGCGCGAGCTCAAGAGCACCTCAGGACAGAGGATGGAGCTAACGACCGCCGAGTTCGATCTGCTCGAGCTCTTTATAAGCCGGCCTGCGCGGGTTCTCTCGCGCAACGCAATCATGGACCTTTTGAAGGGGGAGGAATTTACGCCGCTCGATCGATCCGTTGACGCATTGGTAAGCCGTTTGCGCAAGAAGATCGAACCAGACCCCGAGCGGCCGTGTCTTATAAAGACCGTGCGAGGTACCGGTTACGTCTTTGCTGCCGATGTGACTCATTGCTCATCCAGCAATGCTCAATTAAAGCTCATTTCATGAGCGCCGACCGGATCGCCCTGCCTAGCTCGATATGGCTGTAAGGCTTGCGAAGCTTGAGGAGTCCATGAATGTCATCCTTCTCGCCAGTGCTGGCTTTGCTGCCAGCAAATCCGGAAGTCAGCAGCAGCTTTTGCGACGGGTTGCGCTTCCTGATTGCGCGCGCCAGATCGAAACCCGACATGCCGCCCGGCATGACGACGTCGCTGAAGACGAGATCGATGGGGCCGCCAGCCTCCAAAGCAGCGAGCGCGCTTTGCGCATCTGAGGTCGTTCGCACCTCATAGCCCAGAAACTTCACCATTTCGGCGGTGACGCGCAGGACATCGGGATCATCCTCGACGACAAGAATGGTCTCGCCTTTTCCATTCACCGGTGGCGCAGCCTTTTGTGATGCCAACTCAGCCTGCCCGCTTTCTTCGAGTCTCGGAAGGTAGATGCTCACGATCGTGCCGCGCCCCACTTCGCTAGAAAGCCCGACATGACCGCCCGACTGCTTGACGAAGCCGTAGACGGTGGCGAGCCCGAGCCCTGTACCCTTGCCCGGCGCCTTGGTCGTGAAGTAAGGTTCAAAGGCTCTTGCCAAGACCTCGGGCGGCATGCCCGAGCCGGTGTCCGACACCGCCAGCCGCACATAGCTGCCGGGCGGAAAGTCCTCGCCGGCGCGCTGACCCCTGTCATAGAGCCAGAGATTCCCGGTCTCGATGATGAGTCTGCCCCCGTTTGGCATCGCGTCGCGCGCGTTGATGGCGAGATTGAGGATGGCGTTTTCAATCTCGCTGATATCAACCAGCGTTCGCCACAGATTGCCGGCAAGGACAGTCGTGACGGTTATTTGGCCTCCGATTGTCCGGCGAAGCAATTCGAGCATATTGTTCACTTGCTCATTAAGGTTGGCCGGCGTTGGGGTCAGCCGCCGTTGACGCGCGAATGTCACCAATCGTTGACTGAGCCGCTCACCCATTTGGACCGCGCGTTCTGCTTCGCTCAGATAGCGCGCCAGCCGCTCGTCGCCGAGTTTCATTTCGAGCAGCTGAAGATTGCCCGAGATCACCGTCAAAAGATTGTTGAAGTAATGGGCTATGCCGCCGGTCAGCTCGCCCAGCCACTCAAGACGTTGCGCTTGCCCCCGTTCTTCTTCGCGCTTTTTCTCCTGCGTCGCCTCGCG
>CAYWHF010000049.1:975-10419 GCA_964457695.1 uncultured Methylocapsa sp. | reverse complement strand
GCCTCAATTTTGAAAAGCACAATCTGGCTTGCGTAAATTTCAGCCGGTGCTCATGGGCGCGGCGGCACGGCGCAGCCGGTCGTTGATCGCCTCGCCCAATCCCTCAAACGGGACCGGCGCAACCGCGATCGAGACCGGCTCTCGCGCATCGAGCTCGCGCAGATATGCAAAAAGATTCGCCGCCGCCTCGGCAAGATCGCGGCGCGGCGAAAGATCCAGCACATTCTTCCCCGCGCCAAAAATCCCGCCGAAATCGAGGCCCGCCTCACCCTCGTTGAGCGCGGCCGCTTCGAGGCGCAAATTGGCGCGCGGCGCATAATGGGATTTGAGCATGCCCGGCGAACGCAGCGCGCCTGGCTCCATGGCATCGGCAAACGGGCGGCCAAGCACGGCCTCGATATCGTGCCTTGCGATTCCGCCAGGCCGCAGAAGACGCGGGGCCCCCAAGCATTCGATGACCGCCGATTCAAGGCCAACCTCGCAGCGTCCGCCATCGAGGATGAGTTCGATTTCGTGCCCGAGGTCGCGCGCAACATGCGCCGCGGTCACCGGACTCACAAAGCCTGAGCGATTGGCAGAAGGCGCCGCCAATGGCTTGTCCGTCTGCGCAAGGAGCGCGAGAGCAACCGGATGCGCGGGTACCCGCAAGGCGACCGTGGACAGTCCTGCCCGGGCGGCACCGCAGACGCTTGCCGCAGAGGCCAGCGGCACAACAAGGGTGAGCGGCCCCGGCCAGAATTTCTGCGCCAAGCGCAGAGCATGGTCCGAAAAAATGCCCTGCTCCAGAGCCGCTTCGAGACTTGGCACATGGGCGATGAGCGGATTTGAGCTTGGCCGCCCCTTCGCGATATAGATGCGCGCGACCGCGGCCTCCAAGGTGGCGTCGGCAGCAAGACCGTAAACCGTCTCCGTCGGCATGGCGACGAGCCCGCCCCGGCGCAGAATTTCGGCCGCCGCGGCGATGCTGGCGGCATCCGCGGCAACGACCCTTTGTGGCGCAGCCACTGGCCTTTTTGAAATAAGGACCCTATTCATCCGCCGACCGTTATCCTTGGCGACATTTGCGGCAGGATGGGCTTATAATGCAGTCCTAGCCCAAGCGCATCCTTGGTATTTTTCGGAGACAAAGATGACCTATCGCGCGCCCGCTGCCGACATTCTTTTCTCGATGATCCATGAGGCAGGAATGGACCCTGACCGCAAGGATGGAATCTATTCCGACCTCGGCGATGGATTTGCCGAAGCGACGCTCAATGAGGCCGGCAAATTCGCCGAAACCGTCCTCGCGCCTTTGAACCGTACGGGCGACAAGGAGGGCGCGAAGTGCGAGGCCGGAAAAGTCACTTCCGCGCCGGGCTTTGCGAGCGCCTACCGGAAATGGACGGCTGGGGGATGGAACGCAATCACGGGTCCCGCGAACTATGGCGGCACGGGCCTGCCAGTCTTGCTCAATACCGCCTGCATCGAAATCTGGAGCGGAGCGAATGTTGCGTTCACCCTGTGCCCGCTGCTGACGCTTGGCGCCATCGAAACCATGCAATCGCATGCAACCGAGGCGTTGAAAAAACTTTATCTCGGAAAACTTGTCTCCGGGGAATGGACCGGCACCATGAATTTGACCGAGCCGCAGGCGGGCTCGGATCTTGGTGGCCTCAAGACGAGGGCCGAACGGCAGCCCGATGGAACCTACAAGCTCTTCGGGTCGAAAATTTTCATTACTTATGGCGAGCACGAAATGGCCGACAACATCATCCATTTTGTGCTGGCGCGTCTGCCCGATGCGCCAAAAGGCTCGCGTGGCATCTCGCTCTTCCTGGTGCCGAAAATTCTGGTCAATTCTGATGGCAGTTTTGGTGCGCACAACGATGTCTTTTGCGCGTCCCTAGAGCACAAGCTCGGAATCCATGCCTCGCCGACCTGCACCATGGTCTATGGCGATCACGGCGGCGCAACGGGCTTTCTTGTTGGGGAAGAAAACAAAGGGCTTGCGTGCATGTTCACGATGATGAATAGCGCGAGACTCAATATCGGCGTGCAAGGCGTTGCGATTGCCGAGCGCGCCTTTCAACAAGCGCTTGCTTACGCCAAGGAACGCCGCCAGGGCCGTGCGTTGGGCGAAGTAGGCGAGGGGATGAGCCCGATTGTGCGCCATCCCGATGTCATGCGCATGCTCATGACGATGAAGGCTTTGGCGGGCGCCGCGCGGGCGATCTGTTTTGTCACGGCAGAGTCGATCGACCGGTCGCGCAGAGCTGCCGATAGAGCAGAGCGTGACAAGGCGTCGGAGCGCGCGTCCCTTTTGACACCGGTTGCAAAGGCGTTTTCGACCGACATCGCCAATGAAGTCGCTTCGCTCGGTATACAGGTTCACGGCGGCATGGGCTATATCGAGGAGACCGGCGCGGCGCAGCATCTGCGCGACGCCAGGATTGCCGCAATCTATGAGGGGACGAATGGCATTCAGGCGATCGACCTCGTGCAACGCAAGCTCTCTCTTTCGCAAGGAGACACGGTGCGGCGCGAATTGGCCGATATGGGCGAGGTAATCGGCGCGCTGGGAGAAACCAACGCGACGAGTTTTGGCGAGATGGAATTGTGCCTGCGGGAGGCGGTCGATGCGCTCGAGCGCGCGACCTCCTTCATGCTGGACGCGTCAGCGGCGCACCCAAACGAAGCACTGGCTGGTGCTACGCCCTATCTGCGGCTTTTTGCGATCGCACGTGGTGGCACGTTGCTCGCAAAGGGCGCACGCGCCGCCCATCGCCTCTCAAATGCCGGCAACAACAATCCTCTCCTGGCGGAGCGGATCGTGAGCGCCCGCTTCTTTGCCGAAAATATCGCGCCCGCCGCACATGGCCTTGCGCGCGAGGTCACCCGTGGCGCGGGCTCGGTGCTTGCGGACGCCGCCGCGCTCGGCCGGCAATGAGCCATGCAGGCAGAAGCGCATGTCATAATCGCGCGCGCGGGCCCGGTCCTTTGCGTGACTTTTGATAGGCCGGAGAAGAAAAACGCGGTCAGCGGCGACATGTATCTCGCTGCAACAAAAGCATTGCGAAGCGCTGACGCCGATCCGTCGATCGGCGCTGTCCTATTTTCTGGAACCGGCGTCTTTACGGCCGGCAACGATCTTGCGGATTTTTTGGATGCAGACCCCGTGTCGGGGGAATTGCCCGCCTTTACCTTTATCAAGGCCCTGGCATCCTGCGAGACGCCGCTCGTTGCGGCGATTGAAGGCATCGCAATCGGCATCGGCGCCACCATGATGCTTCATTGCGATCTCGTCTATGTTGCGCCGGAGACCCTCTTTCGCCTGCCGTTCGTTGATCTTGGACTCGTGCCGGAGGCGGCCTCTTCGCTTCTCTTGCCGCGGCAGATCGGGATGGCGAAAGCCTCGGAGTTTATGCTGCTCGGAGAATCTTTTGGCGCCGAAGATGCGGTGCGGCTTGGCCTTGCCAATTCCATTGTTCCCGCATCGGGGCTGCGCGAATTCGCGCTCGAGAGGGCCGGGCGGCTCGCCGCAAAACCCCGTGCGGCGCTTGCCGCAACGCGGCGTCTAATGCGCGGCGACAGCCGCGAGATTTTAACGCGGTTGTAGGAATAGGCGCGGCTTTTGGCCGCCGCGCTGCGGTCAAGCGAGGCACGCGGCGCCTTCACCGCGTTTCTCGGTAAACGGCGCTAAGCCGGTTTGCCAATCCCACAAGCCGGCGGGTCCCGTTCGCGGTTCAACCTTGCCAAAATGTTCCCAGTGCATCGAGACCTGGGCGCGAGGCGCCGGTTATCGCGCGCGGCGATCTTCCGTGACCAATCTTCACTGCTACCGAGGTCCGCGAACAGCATAGAGCATGCTGGCCTCGGGTCATAAGGGCGTAGCCGAACCGGATCGCTCTAACATCGAAACCCGGCCCGCCATGGGCGCTCTCGATTCCATCTGCTGCACCTCCGCCAGCACGGTACCTTTCAGAACATGGAATTGACGCACCGAACTAGAGATGAACGCTTATTACTAAGTATAGCTACTAGAGAATTGATGAAAACCGTAACTTGACGCACAAGAATTCATTATGCACTGTAATATGCACTGCAAAAAGTAAATCAAACGGATGGCATTCGATTGACGAACTGCCATCGTCACTACGACGGGGAAACCAAATGAAAACGATCTGTTCGACTGGAGTTCCAGCCGCGGCCAGCGGGCGGCGGCGGGCGAAATTCGTCACCGCTCTACTTCTTAAGAGCGGGTTTTAAACTTCAATGCCTGTTCGCAGCTTGCCCGCGTGCCAGTCAACCAGCCGGCAAGCAAGGAATACCAATTGTCACTTCGCGCAACATGATGATTTGTCCGGAAAAACAAGATGACAAAAGCATTTCGAGTTGCTGTTCTGACGCTGCCTGGCGAAATTGACCCCTCCACCGCTATCGCGGCAAGCCGAGCAGGCGAATTGGGACTGCTTGATCTTGAATATGCGAAAGATCAAGGGACGGCGCTGCGGGCGGTTAAAAAGCTGGCCGCGGCGGTTCAATCCGACTTTGGCATCAAGTTCAACGGCGATAGGCCGGATTTCATTGCCAAACTGCTTTCGGAGCTGCCGGATCGTCTCAAAACCGTCGTCCTGACATCTACAGATCCTCAAGTTTTAGGCCCCGCCCTTAGAGCCTTCCACGAGAAGAAAGTCGCCGTCCTTATCGAGGCTATTTGCTTGGCGCAGGCGCAGCTGGCCCAAACGATGGGGGCCGATGGCGTCGTCGCTAAGGGACATGAAGCGGGCGGGCGCATTTCCGACGAGACCACGTTGATTTTGCTGCAGCGTTTCTTGACCGGGATTCGGCTGCCAATCTGGGCTCAAGGCGGTATTGGGCTCCATACGGCCGCTGCCTGCGCTGCCGCCGGAGCCGCAGGCGTGATCCTGGATTGCCAACTGGCCCTGACCCGCGAATCGCCCCTAAGCGAACCCGTGCGGGCCAGGATCGCCAGCATGGATGGCAGCGAGACGATCTGCCTGGGCGCAGCCGCCGGAGAAACCTACCGCGTCTATTTTAGGCCAGGAGGCCGGGCGGTCGAGGAGCTGCGGCAGATCGAAACCCGCCTCATGAGTGACGAACGTGGCCAGCCTGATCTCCTCGCCGATTGGCACCAGGCACTCGCAGAGCGCATAGGCTGGGACTCCCCCGAGCAGAACGTGCTCTTCCTAGGGCAAGATGCGGCCTTTGCCGAGTCGCTTGCCAAAAAATTCGTCACCGTCGGGGGCGTCGTTCGGGCAATGCGCGAGGCCGCCACCGTGCACTGCCGGGCAGCATGCAGTCTGCGGCCCTTAGATGAAGGAGCACCGCTGGCGAGCTCGCACGGCTCCCGTTATCCCATCCTTCAGGGGCCGATGACCCGGGTCAGCGACGTGCCCGAGTTCGCTGCCCGGGTAGCCGAGGGAGGCGCGCTCCCGTTCCTCGCATTGGCCCTGATGCGCGGCCCCGAGGTGAAGACACTGCTTGCGGAGACGCAAAAACGGCTTGGTGCGCAGCCCTGGGGTGTTGGCATCCTCGGCTTTGTTCCGCCGGAGCTTCGCCAGGAGCAATTAGGAGCGATCGCGGACAATCGTCCACCCTTTGCCTTGATCGCGGGGGGCAGACCGGAACAGGCGCGCGGCCTCGAGCAGCAAGGCATTTCGACCTATCTGCATGTGCCCTCCCCGGGACTTTTGAAAATGTTTCTGCAGCAGGGCGCGCGCAGATTCGTCTTCGAGGGCCGGGAGTGCGGGGGCCATGTAGGGCCGCGCACGAGCTTCGTCCTGTGGAACCAGATGATCGACATCCTGCTCGACGCTCTCAGCGCGGATACAAATCCGCAGAGCTTTCACATCGTGTTCGCGGGAGGCATCCACGACTCCTTGTCGGCATCTATGGTCGCGTCGATGGCGGCGCCCCTGGCCGAACAGGGGGCACGGATCGGGGTCCTGCTTGGAACCGCCTATCTGTTCACCGAAGAGGCGGTGGCTGCGGGAGCGATCCTAAAGGGGTTCCAAGAGCAAGCAATGGGTTGCGAGCGCACGGTTCTTCTAGAAAGCGGTCCGGGGCATTCGACAAGGTGCGTCGATACCCCGTTTGCAGATACCTTTGGCCAGGAGAAACGCCGGCTAACGAAGTCAGGCAAATCGGCAGAAGACATACGCTTTACCTTGGAGGAACTCAACCTCGGCCGGCTGCGAATAGCCTCCAAAGGCCTCACGCACCATCCGAACTTCGGACGGGAACCTCAGGCTCCGAAGTTTTTAACCCTTGGCGAGAAGGAGCAGGTAACCCAGGGCATGTACATGATCGGGCAGGTCGCGGCCCTGAGAAGCAAAACCTTGACCATCGAGGAGTTGCACCGTGATGTGGCCGTTGAGGGGTCGAACCGGCTCCAGGCATTTGCCGGCCAACGCTCGCAAAAGACGGCCGCCGGGCGAGAAGAAACGCCTTTGGATATCGCCATCGTCGGGATGTCTTGTCTCTTGCCGAAGGCCGGGGATCTTCAGAGGTACTGGGATAACATCGTCAATAAAGTCGATGCAATCACGGAGATCCCGAACGAAAGATGGAATTGGCAGCTCTATTTCGACCCCGATCCAAAGGCGCGGGACAAGATCTACTCGAAATGGGGCGGTTTCTTAGACGACATTCATTTCGACCCCGTGCAATATGGGATGCCCCCAGCAAGTTTGCGGTCTATTGAACCCGCTCAACTCCTGACCCTTGAGGCCGTGCGCGAGGCGCTGAAGGATTCCGGATATTTGGACCGTCCGTTTCCGCGCGAGCGAACTTCGGTCATTCTTGGCGCTGGCGGCGGCGCGGCCGAAATGGGGTTGGGGTACAGCAGCCGCGCCTTCCTCCCGACCCTCGAACGCTTGCCGGAATTCCGTGGCCATTCCAGCGAGCTGTTGGACAGTTTAAACGGCCTTCTGCCGGAGTGGACCGAAGACTCTTTTGCCGGGATTTTGACCAATGTTTCCGCCGGGCGGGTTGCCAACCGTTTTGACCTCGGCGGGACAAATTATACCGTCGACGCTGCCTGTGCTTCCTCGCTCTCGGCCATCGCTCTCGCGGCGAAGGAACTGGAAGCACATTCCAGCGACATGGTGATCGTAGGCGGGGTCGACACCATGCAGAATCCCTTTACCTACTTGTGTTTCAGCAAGACCTACGCGCTGTCCCCGCGCGGCCGGTGCCGCACCTTCGATGAAGGCGCCGATGGCATCGCCATCAGCGAGGGCATTGCGATGATGGTCCTTAAGCGACTAGCCGATGCCGAGCGCGATGGCGACCGTGTCTACGCCGTAATCAAGGGCACCGGGGGGTCCAGCGACGGCAAAGACAAAGGATTAACGGCACCGCGCCCGGCGGGACAAGCGCTTGCCTTGCGGCGTGCCTATGCCAAGGCCAATTTCTCGCCCGCAACAGTCGGACTGATCGAGGCTCATGGAACCGGTACCGTGGCAGGTGACCGGGCAGAGGTTTCGGCTTTGACGGAAGTCTTCTCGGAGGCTGAAGCGCCGACACAAAGTTGCGCGATTGGCTCGGTGAAGTCCATGATTGGGCACACCAAATGTACGGCGGGGGCCGCGGGCGTCGTCAAGACGGCTCTTGCCCTATACCACAAAGTCCTGCCGCCGACGCTGGGGGTCGAAAAACCAAACCCGAGCGCAAATTTTCCGGAGACGCCATTCTACGTCAACGCCGAGCCTCGGCCTTGGCTCGACGGCATAGGCGGCCACCCGCGCCGTGCCGGCGTGAGCGCCTTCGGTTTCGGTGGTACCAATTTCCACCTGGTCATGGAAGAGTACACCGGCGACTTCATTTCTTCCCGCCCGGCGGCTTATCAGAATTGGCCGGGCGAACTCTTCCTATGGCAAGCGGGATCTCGCCGCGCCTTAATCGAGGCCATCGAGTCCTGTGATAAGGCTCTCGCCCGGCATGGCGAACCTAGGCTTCGCGATCTCGCCTTCACGGTTTGGAAACTCGGCGAAGACAAGGAAAAAGAAAGTGCGGGCCTGCGGTTGGCCGTGATCGCCACATCTTTGGGTGACCTCAAGCAGAAGCTCAGTTGGGCTCGGCAAGGCCTGGAAAATCCCGGGACCGTCCAGATCAGCGATCCAAGAGGCATTTATTTTTCGGAGCGGCCACTCGTTCAGGATGGGGCGCAAGGCGCGATGCTGGCCTTTCTATTTCCCGGCCAAGGCTCGCAGTATACGAATATGTTGCGGGACCTAGCGATTCAATTTCCCGAGGCGCGCCAGCTGTTCGAGCGCGGCAATCAGGTCCTTGCAGACAAACTGGCCAAACCCCTGAGCGCCTATATCTTTCCTCCTTCAAGCTTTAGCCCTGAGGAGGAGCGCACACAGCAACAGGCAATTACCCAGACCAATATTGCTCAACCGGCGATCGGCGTGGCGAGCCTTGCGATGTTCCGGGTGTTGCAGGGCTTCGGTTTACGGCCGGACTTCGTCGCGGGTCACAGCTACGGGGAATATGTGGCCCTTGCCGCCGCAGGCGTCTTCTCCGAAGAAGCGTTAATCGACCTCTCCGAGGCGAGAGGCCGCTTTATTGCCGAGGCGGCGGGTGAGGAATCGGGAGTAATGGCAGCGGTCGAGGCCGGGCCGGACGTGGTTGCTCAGAGCATCGCGAGCATCGAGGGCGTCCATCTGGCGAATGCGAATGCGCCCAAACAGACGGTGATCTCCGGGTCCCGGCAAGCGGTCGAGCAGGCGGTCCGGCACCTCTCAACTCTTGGAGTGAGGTCGCGGCTTATCCCGGTCAGCTGTGCCTTCCACTCCCCGGTCGTTGCGCCCGCCCAAGAACGATTAGCCGATTTTCTTATCGCGGCGGATCTTGCCAAACCCCAGATCACCGTTTTCTCCAACACCACGGCGGCACCTTACCCGGTCGAACCCGCGGCCATCGCCTCGCGGCTGGTTGATCACCTCGTGCGCCCGGTTGAATTCCTACGGGAAATTGAGGCCATGTATGCCGCAGGTGCCAGAATTTTTGTCGAAGTGGGCCCGCGCGGAAACCTCACCGGTCTGGTTGACCAGATCCTCGATGGGAGGCCGAAGCTCGCAGTCGCCTCCGATCAAAGCGGGCGTTCTGGCTTGGTGCAACTCCTGCACCTCTTGGGACAGTTGGCTGCCCAGGGCGTGGCGGTCAAACTGGACCCGCTTTATCAAGGGAGGACCGCTCAACGCTTTGATCTGAGTGCCTCCGAGGCTGTGACGCAACAGCAGCGCCTTGCCCCGACGGTTTGGCTCGTCAACGGTGCTCGCGCCAAGCCTTTGCGGGAGGTCAAAGACCGAGATGGCATTGATGCCAAAAAAGTCTCTTCCTCAACACCGAAACGGATTGACGCCGGGGGCTTGCAGCAGACCGCGAATGCAACGGCCGTTTCGTCGCCCTCCAAAACCTCGCCTCCGGCTCGTTCCG
>CAYWHF010000049.1:0-965 GCA_964457695.1 uncultured Methylocapsa sp. | reverse complement strand
TGAAATCAAGTTGCCGCCTCAGGAGGCTGAAGCATTAGCAGTTGCCTCCGCTGAGCAACCGGTATTCCCGCCTTCAGACGATAGGGTTTCTGAGGTTATGGCGCAGTTTCAGCAACTGATGGCGCGCTTCCTGGATACTCAGAAAAACGTGATGTTAAGCTATCTAGGGAGTGCCTCGGGCACAGCGGCCCGCGACCAACTGCCTGGCTTAAGTGTGTTTCAAGCGAGCCCTCCTTTCTTAAAGCTGGCACAAAACCTCCAGCTTACGGTAGCCGAGCCGATCCTCACTGGCGACGAGAAACGCCGCGCTCGCGGCAATGGAAGTGCCCTACCGGAGCCCATTGTATCGACCGACCCTCCTTCGGCATTGCCCAAAGAGGCCACCGAAACGCCCGCAAGGCCCGATGCTGGGCAGCTCACCTCACGACTGCTTGCCATTGTGAGCGAGCGCACGGGCTATCCGCCCGAGATGCTGGGCCTCGATCTTGACCTCGAAGCCGACCTCGGGATCGACTCCATCAAACAGGTGGAGATCCTTGGTAATCTTCAGCAGTCCGTTGCCGGGGCCGGGCAGGGACTGAGCGACGGGTTGATGGAAAAGCTCGCCGGGGTGAAGACTTTGCGCGGCATCATTGAAGCGATCGGCCAACAATGGGAGGCGCAGCCAATCCCCGGGGGCGCAAGCCTCTCCCTGCCCATCCGAGACCAGGTTGCCGTGCCGGCGGATGCGGCGCAGCTTACTTCACGTCTGCTTGCCGTTGTGAGCGAGCGCACGGGCTATCCGCCCGAGATGCTGGGCCTCGACCTCGACCTCGAAGCCGACCTCGGGATCGACTCCATCAAACAGGTGGAGATTCTTGGTAATCTTCAGCAGTCCGTTGCCGGGGCCGGGCAGGGACTGAGCGACGGCTTGATGGAAAAGCTCGCCGGGGTGAAGACTTTGCGCGGCATCATTGAGCGAATTC
>CAYWHF010000048.1:0-10528 GCA_964457695.1 uncultured Methylocapsa sp. | reverse complement strand
GAGCGCGAAGTCGGGCTCGATGCCGGTCGTGTCACAATCCATTACGAGCCCGATCGTGCCAGTCGGCGCGACGACGCTCACCTGCGCATTGCGGTAGCCGTGGCGCTCCCCCAGCTCGAGCGCGCGCGCCCAAGCCGCGCGGGCATGTTCGCCAAGCGCCGTATCGGGAAGCGCGGAATGGTCGAGCGGCACAGGGACGATCGACAAGGCCTCATAGCCGGAGGATTCGCCATTCGCGGCGCGGGCATGATTGCGCATCACGCGCAGCATCGCGGATTTGTTTTTCGCAAAGCCAGCAAAAGGCAAAAGCTCGCCGGCCATCTCCGCCGAAGTTGCATAGGCGGTGCCCGTCAGGATCGCCGAGAGCGCGGCGCCCATCGCACGGCCCTCCTCGCTGTCGTAAGGGATCCCGGAGGACATCAAGAGCCCGCCGATATTGGCGTAGCCGAGGCCCAGCGTGCGGTACTCGTAAGAGAGCCGCGCAATTTCCTTGGACGGAAATTGCGCCATCATGACCGAGATTTCGAGCACGATCGTCCACAGCCGCACCGCATGCTCGTAAGATTCGATGTCGAATTTTCCGGTTAAAGGATCGCGGAATTGGAGGAGATTTGTGGACGCGAGATTGCAGGCGGTATTGTCCAAAAACATATATTCGGAACAAGGATTTGACGCGCGGATGGGCCCCGCTGCGGGGCAAGTGTGCCAGTCGTTGATCGTGGTGTGATATTGCAGGCCGGGGTCGGCGGAGGCCCAGGCGGCGCGGCAGATCTTTTCGAAGAGCTCGCGGGCCTTCATAACTTTATGCGGCTTGCCGTCGAGCCGCCGGGTCAAGGCCCAATCCCCATCCTCCTCGACCGCGAGCAAAAAAGCGTCCGTCACGCGCACGGAATTATTCGAGTTCTGGCCGGAGACGGTGAGATAGGCCTCGGAATCCCAATCGGTGGTCAAAGTCGCAAAATCGATTTGGGTATGGCCCTGGCGCGCAAGCTGAATAATTTTTTTTATCGCAGCATCGGAGACAAAAGCGCGCCTTGCGAGCTTGATTTCTTTTTTCAGAGCTGGATTTTTTTCCGCATCGAAACAATCATCGCCGGACCCCTCGCAATTCACGCAGGCGCGAAGGATGGCTTTTAGCGCCTTTTGCGTCACCTTCGAGCCGGCCACGAGGCTCGCGACCTTTTGCTCTTCGCGTACCTTCCAGTCGATAAAATCTTCGATGTCCGGATGGTCGGCATCGACGATGACCATCTTGGCTGCGCGGCGCGTCGTTCCGCCGGATTTGATTGCTCCCGCCGCCCGGTCGCCGATTTTTAGAAAGGACATCAAGCCAGAGGATTTGCCGCCGCCCGAGAGTTTTTCGTTCTCGCCGCGCAACCTTGAGAAATTCGATCCCGTTCCGGAGCCATACTTAAAAAGCCGCGCCTCGCGCACCCAAAGATCCATGATGCCGCCTTCATTGACGAGATCGTCGGCGATCGACTGAATGAAACAGGCATGCGGCTGGGGATGCTCATAGGCGCTCTTCGACTTGACGAGTTTTTTGCTCTCGTGGTCGATATAAAAATGGCCTTGGCCCGGGCCATCGATGCCATAGGCCCAATGGAGCCCGGTATTAAACCATTGCGGGGAATTCGGCGCCGCCATCTGGCGCGCGAGCATGAAGCGGAGTTCGTCAAAAAAAGTTTTGGCGTCTTCCTCTGTATCAAAATAATTGCCGTTCCAGCCCCAATAGGTCCATGCGCCGGCAAGGCGATCGAAAACCTGGGCTGCGGAAGTCTCGCCCCTATCGCGCGCGGATTTGGGCAAAACCGCAAGCGCCTCATCGTCCGCAACTGAGCGCCACAAGAATTCGGGGACGCCGTCTTCGGGCACTCTTTTCAGCGCCGCAGGCACGCCCGCCTTGCGAAAATATTTTTGCGCCAAAACATCCGCCGCGACCTGGCTCCATGCGGCTGGAACTTCGATATTTTCGAGCGAAAAAACGATCGAGCCATCGGGATTGCGGATTTCGCTTTTCGTGGAGCGAAAGGGGATTTCCGCATAGGCGGCGTGACCGGTTTTGGTGAAGCGGCGTTCGATTCGCATTGGCAGCACCCCTAAAGCTAGACATCAACAGAATATGCCTACTATATCTTGTGGCGATGTCGAGCAATCAATCTTGTGAATAGGTTAAGAAATTGGATTGCATTCGCGCTCTGGACAGCTGGCGGTCCCGCGTTCTAAGCAAGAGATCGCGGGCGGGGCTCGCTTTTGCTAAGGCCCAGGCAGAGCAATCCTATGAAATGGTTTTACCGGCTTTTTACCTGGTGGCACGGTCAGACCCTGAATACCGCACTTTACACCTTGCTGTTCGGAAAATTTGTTGGCAGCGACGAATATGGCAACTGCTATTACCGCTCGCGGAAGCCCGACAAGGCGCTGGGTTTTGAGCGCCGGTGGGTGATCTTTTCGGGCGAGAGCGAGGGTTCGATGACGCCGCCCGGCTGGTATGGCTGGCTCCATCACACCGCCGATTCGCCGCCAACCGAAGAAAAATACATTCCGCGGGCGTGGGAGCTGCCGTACGAGCCGAACCTCACCGGGACCCCGCAGGCTTGGCGCCCGCCGGGCTCGATCTTGGCAGAGAACACGCGGCCTCCGGCAACCGGAGACTACGAAGCCTGGACGCCGGAGAGTTGACGAACCTGCTAAGTCACTCGCGTCCTCTCAACGCTATTCCGAGCATCGGGGGAAGTTGCACATTTGGTCGGAATTCTTCCCGTTGGTCGTGCGCTTTAGGCGGTAACGCAAAATCGCCGCTTTTCTATCGCGATTTGTGCTCGATTTCTCTTGCGGCGGCGGATTGCTCATGATCGAGACATCGATGCGAGACTATCTTGGCCGATTGAGTCTTTTGGCTGGAACCCTTGCGCTTTCGGCGTTCATATTTTCGGCCCCGTCTTGGGCGAGCCGGATCAAACATCCTCGCGCGGTCTTTGCGGGTTTGGACAAGATCACCGGGCGCACCATCGCGTTTGAGGCCGCGGCCGGCGAAACGGTGCAGTTCGGCACGCTGCAGATAACTGAGCGGGCTTGTTTCACCCGGCCCGCCACGGAGACGCCGCAGACCGAAACTTTCGTCGAGGTCGACGAGGTTGGTGCCGGCAAGGATTTTAAGCGGATCTTTTCCGGCTGGATGTTTGCGGCAAGCCCCGGTCTGCATGGGATCGAGCACCCGATTTACGACATCTGGCTGACCGGCTGCGAAGGCGAAGGCGCGCTGGAGGCGGGACTGGAAATTCCTGAAAGCGCCATGCCCGCCAAGACAAAGCCAGCCCGGCAGGAGAGCACACCGGCCAAATCATCGCGCCATTCGCGCCGCGCTCAGCCGGGCGAAAATCCTCCCGAAGGGGCGGTAGAAACCGGCGAGATGCCTCAGGAACAGCAGCCGGAAGCGGAGCTGCCACCCCTCGGTCAGCCCGTTGAGGTTGGGCCCCCGCCTGGCTTCATCCCGGTGCCGCAGGAAGGCCGCCGAAGGCCCGTCCAGCGGTATTATCCGGCCGATCCTGACGCTTGGGAGGACGGCGGCTATTGATTTGAATATGGCGTGATGGCTTCTCGTCGCGCCGAAGCCGGGCCTCTATGGTCACGTCGTAGGTTGGGCGAAATTCACGAACCCGTGAACTTTGGTGCCCGAGAATATTTTGCACCAAAAGCACCAGATTCGCCGTAGAAAAGAAACTTCCGCTTGTCCGTCAGGATAAATAATATGCATCATAGATTAATGGCAAGGTCAAGCTTGTGAAAATCACCGAAAAAAACATGCTGCTATCGTCTAAGTGTTGCGACCGCGGTGCCGGTTGAAAGCAATGGATTTTGGCCCGCTGATGCCAGTGCTCCTTCACATTTCCGTACGTGGATTTCTCCAAAACGAAAGGCATCCAACCTCCAGGTGCCATCGTAACGCCAATTTTTTCTCTTCGAGTGACTGCGCGCCATTTCCAGCGAACGGAGCGCAAACGGAAGAAAACCTTACCAAAATTTCATCACGCCGAAATGGTAGGGTACGCTAAACATCCCCATCTTTGTCGGCAGCAGACGGATGGTCGTCGTTCGCCTAATTTGAAATGGAGTAGTCAATGGCTCATGTTTGGTTTCCGCAGCCCGAGAATTCGCCGCCTTTGATCCTGCGCCGGCGTCACGGGATTCGCGCAATTCTGCTTGCTTCGGCTGCCACGGTGTCCTTGGCTCTGATGAACGACGCCGGCGGCACTGCGGCGCAAGCGGCCGTAGCCCAAAGCGAGACCACAGCGGCTGTTTCGCCGGCTTCATTCGCCGACGTCGTCGACCGCGTGCGCAGCGCCGTTGTATCGGTCAAGGTGAAAACCACCGAGATAGCAGAGATGAGCGAGGAATTCGACTTCCCGCAAATCGTGCCGGGCGATCCGCTGGAGCGCTTCTTCAAGCATTTCCGCGAGGAAGGCGGCGGCAACCAAAAGCACGCCAAGCCTCATATTACTCAGGCGCAAGGCTCTGGCTTCATCATTTCGCCCGATGGCTATGTCGTCACGAACTATCATGTCGTAGAAAATGCGACGGACGTCTCCGTCACAATGGACGACGGCAAGGACCTTTCGGCAAGGATTGTCGGAACCGACAAGAAAACCGATCTTGCTCTCCTAAAAATCAAGGAAGGCGGGAGCTATCCGCATGTGGAATTCGCGGCCGCCGTTCCAAGGGTTGGCGATTGGGTCATCGCGGTGGGCAATCCCTTCGGCTTAGGGGGGACCGTGACCGCTGGGATCATTTCGGCGCGCGGCCGCGACATTGGGGCTAGCCCCTATGACGACTTCCTGCAGATCGATGCGCCGGTGAACCGGGGCAATTCGGGCGGCCCCACCTTCAATTCCCAAGGTCAGGTCGTCGGCGTGAATACCGCGATTTTCTCACCCTCGGGTGGAAGCGTCGGCATCGGATTTGCTATCCCCTCCGAGACCGTACAAAACGTCGTCGCCTCGCTGAAGGACAAGGGCGTCGTTGCTCGCGGTTGGATCGGCGTCCAAATTCAGCCGGTGACCCAGGAGATTGCCGATAGCATGGGCCTGAAATCTCCCAAGGGCGCTCTCGTCGCGGAAGCGCAGCCGGGCTCTCCGGCAAGCGCGGCTGGCATAAAGTCAGGCGACGTGATACTCGGCATCGACGGAGAACGCATCGATGGGCCTCGGGAGCTTGCCAAAAAGGTGGCTGCACTCGGCCCTGGCAAAAAGGCGGATTTGATCTATTGGCACGACGGATCAGAGAGAACCGTGTCGGTTAAGCTTGGCTCGCTGCCGGACGACAAGGAAGCCCGTGTCAAGCCAAGTCCAACCCAGGGCAGCGACGTGTTCAAGGGCCTCGGTCTCACGCTCGCCCCGGCTGCTAGTGTCCAGGGAGCGGGAAACCAAGGGGTCGTTGTGCAAGACATCGATCCGGACAGCCCAGCCGCGCAAAAAGGCATGCAAGTTGGCGACGTAATTTTGGAGGCCGGCGGCCGGGCGGTGAGCAAGCCTGCGGACGTCGCCGCGGCGCTCGCCGAAGCCAAGAAGGACAATCGCAAGGCTGTTCTGTTGCGGGTCAAGAGCAGCGATGGCACGCATTTCGTCGCGATCGCCGTCAATCCAGCTTCCTGAGCCTCACGTCCCCGAGGCTCGGTCAAGGCCGGTACCGTCCCCCCCCGTAGCGCTGCCGGCCTAAGAAGGCGACAGGCCGGAAGGAAACTTCCGGCCTGCTGCTTTTTGTGGGGATCGGTTATAAGTCTTGACCATGCGCATTCTCATTGTCGAAGACGACGCCGAAGCGGCAAGCTATATGGCCAAGGCATTTCGCGAGGCCGGACATGTCGCTGACCATGTCGGCGATGGCCTCGAAGGCTTGGCGCGCGCAAGGGGCGAAGTCTATGACGTTTTTATCATCGACCGGATGTTGCCGAAGCTTGATGGGCTGACGCTCATCGGCACCTTGCGGGCGCAAAAAATTCAAACACCCGCGCTCATACTGTCGGCGCTGGGGCAGGTCGACGATCGGGTCAAGGGGTTGCGTGCGGGCGGCGACGATTATCTTGTCAAGCCTTATGCTTTTTTGGAACTCCTGGCGCGGGTCGAGGTGCTCGCGCGGCGCATCCGAACTGGGACAAGCGAGGAAACGGTGTACCGGATCGGCGGATTGGAACTTGACAGGCTTGCGCACACGCTTACCCGCAATGGCAAAGATATTCCGCTCCAACCGCGTGAATTCCGCTTGCTCGAATATCTGATGAAATATGCGGGGCAAGTCGTCACGCGAACGATGCTTTTGGAAAATGTCTGGGACTATCATTTCGATCCGCAAACCAATGTCATCGACGTTCATATTTCGCGCCTGCGCGCAAAGATAGACAAAGGTTTCGACCCTCCGCTCCTCCATACGATACGCGGTGCTGGGTATATGATACGCGATGGTTCTCGCTAAGCTCTTTCGCACCACGGTCTTCAAACTGTCGCTCGCCTTTTTGGCGATTTCCGCGATCGGCGCAGGGATTGCGGCTAGCAGCGTCGACTGGAACATGAGCCATCTCATCACCGCGCAGATCGCGCAAACCATTGACACGGATATCGCCGAGCTGTCCGATCAATATATGCAAGGTGGCCTGCGCCGCCTCGTGAACATCATCCAAAGACGGACCCGCCGTCCCGGCGCTGGTCTTTATCTAGTAACGACCCCGGCCGGGGAACCGATCGCCGGCAACATCGCCAGCCTGCCGCCTGCCATTATGGCGACGGCCGGCCTTGTCGATACAAACTACCGGCCCATGGGCGATTTGCGCGGAAAACACCGGGCACTCGCGCGCGTTATTGTGTTGCCAGGTGGCTTCCACCTTCTTCTCGGCCATGACCTCGAGGAGGGTGTGCAGCTGCGCCGGATTCTTGGCCGCACTCTCGTTACATCGCTGCTCTGGCTGGTGATCATCGGCACCCTTGGCGGATTATGGATTGCAAGGCGCGCATTGATGCGCGTCGATGCTATCAATGCCAACGCGCAAGCAATTGTCGTCGGCGATCTCTCAGGGAGACTGCGTCTGGCCGGGACCGGCGATGAATTCGACCGGCTAGTGCAAAATTTTAATGCCATGCTGGACCGGATCAGCATATTGATGGCGGGATTGAAAGAGGTTACCGACAATATCGCTCATGATCTCAAGACACCTTTGACGCGATTGCGCGCGGGCGTGGAACAGGCATTGCGCAGCGCCAAAGGCTCTGAGGAATATCGCTCGGCACTCGAAAAGGCGCTGGATGAGTCCGAACGGATAATCCAAATTTTCGATTCGCTTTTGAGCATCGCCCGCGCGGAGGCAGGTACGGGGCGGGAAGGCATGAGTGATTTCGATGCCGGAAACGTTGTACGAGACGTCGGCGATCTCTACGAGCCGGTCGCGGAGCAAATCGGTGTGCAGCTCTCGGTCTTCGCCGAGCCGGGGCTTAGTCTGTACGGAAGCCGCGAGCTCGTAAGTCAGGCGCTGGCAAATCTCATCGACAATGCGCTGAAATATGGCGGTCCGGATGCGTCTGCTTCTTGCCCGGATCGGCCCGCGGCGGCTGTCGAACTCGCGGTGCGGCGCAGCGGCGGCAAGATCGAATTTATTGTGGCGGATCACGGTCCGGGCATCGCAGAAAAAGATCGTCAGCGCGTGCTCGATCGATTTGTCCGGCTCGAAAATGCGCGCTCACGGCCGGGCTCTGGCCTCGGCCTGTCGCTTGCGGCGGCAGTGGCCCGGCTCCACAATGGAAGTTTGCGGATCGAAGACAATAGGCCTGGGCTTCGTGCTGTGCTATCCTTGCCGGCGGCTCCGCCGCACCAAAAGCAGCCGCGAGCGACGCTCGCGCTCGCCAGGCCGGATGAGGCGGCGTGAACACGGTTCGCGACGATCGTAAAGCAGCGGATTTGCCGCTTTGGCAGCGCCTGCACACGGTGCCTTATCTTGACGATGTGCCCCTCGCTCAATCCCGCCTTACTGAATTTCTTGGGACGCCGGGCAACGAGCAATTACACGATCTCGCCGGTGAGCCGCGCGTGCGCGATCTGCTTTTGGCGCTTGCTTGTCATTCGCCCTTTCTCTGGCGTCTTGCAACGGCGAATGCCGGAAGGCTGCGGCGATGTCTTGACATGGCGCCCGAGGCTGTTCTCAAAACATGCCTTTGCGAATTGGAGGAGGCCACAGGTCCGGGATCGAGCGAAGCCACGCTCATGGGCGCTCTGCGCCTTGCAAAGCAGGAGACCGCACTTGTCATTGCGCTTGCAGATCTCGGCGGCGTCTTCGATGCTGTTGCGGCGACCGAGGCGCTTTCACATGTTGCCGACCGGTTCATAACGGTAGCGCTTCGCTACCTCTTGCGCGAAGCTGCCCTCGCGGACCGGCTCCGGCATTTCGATTGCGCTAACCCCGAACTGGGCTGCGGTCTTGTGATCCTGGGGCTTGGAAAGCTTGGCGCGTGCGAACTCAATTATTCGAGCGACGTCGATATCGTTGTCTTCTTTGATCCCAATTGCGCGGCGGTTGCCGACGCGGTTGCGCCCGCGACGCTCTTTGCCCGCATCACCAAGGGGCTCGTCCGGTTGCTTCAGGAACGCACGGCCGACGGCTATGTCTTGCGCGTCGATTTGCGGCTGCGCCCCGATCCCGGTTCAACGGCGCTCGCAATCTCGCTGCCTTCTGCCTATTCCTATTATGAGAGCCTTGGCCAAAACTGGGAGCGGGCGGCTTTGATCAAAGCGCGGCCCGTCGCAGGCGATATAGCGCTCGGCACGGCATTTCTTTCCAATCTCAGGCCTTTTATCTGGCGGAAATATTTTGACTACGCCGCGATCGCGGACATTGCGGCGATGAAGCGCCAAATTCATGCAGTTCGCGGCCACGAAGAAATTACTGTAGCCGGTCACGACGTGAAATTGGGGCGCGGCGGCATCCGCGAGATCGAATTTTTTGTCCAGACCCAGCAATTGGTCTTTGGCGGTAAGAGGCCGCGGCTGCGCGGGACGCGGACGCTCGATATGCTCGATGAACTCGGCAAGGAGGGCTGGATCACGCGCGAGGCGGTCGCGGACTTGCGCCGGTCCTATCTCTTCTTGCGTACAATCGAGCATCGCTTGCAGATGGTCGCCGATGAGCAAACGCAACGCCTTCCACAAGACCAATTGGCACTCGGACGGTTTGCAAAATTTTGCGGCTACGCGCATAAAAGCCAATTTGACAGCGATGTGACCCACCATTTGCAGCTTGTCTCGCATCATTACGGACGGCTGTTCGAACATTCGCCGCGACTCGATGCGGCGGCTGGCAGCCTTGTATTCACGGGTGCCGGAGTCGACCCGGAAACGCTCGAAACATTGCTGCGCCTGGGATTTAAGAACGCGCCGCTCGCAGTCGAGACAATCCGGGGCTGGCACTTTGGCCACCGTCCGGCTGTGCAAAGCGCGCGCGCGCGCGCGATTTTGACGGAACTCGTGCCTTCGCTTCTGCAGGCTTTTGCCTATTCGGGCGACCCCGATGCCGCGCTTTCTGCTTTTGATACCGCATTGGCGGGCATGCTCGCAGCGACCGAACTTTTTTCGGTGCTAAAGTCCAATCCTCCGATTTGCCAATTGTTCGGTGAAATTCTCGGCGGGGCGCCGCGGCTCGCACGCACGGTCATGCGCCGTCCGCATTTGCTCGATTCCGCGATCGATCCAAATGTTCTCAACGCTTCTCTTGACGAAGATGCCTTCCGCCGCCGCGCCCGGCAGCTCCTGGATAGCCACGCTGAGACCGAGGAATTTTTGGATTCCGTACGCGATTTCGCGCAGGAGGAGCTTTTTCCAATCGGCTTGCGGCTGTGGTCCTTGATGATCGAGCCCATCGAGGCGGCGCTTGCCTATTCGGAACTCGCTTCAAGCGTCATCGGCGCTTGCTTTACGCATGTCGAACGCGTTTTCGCGGAGGTGCACGGGCGCGTGCTGGACGGCAGGTCGATCGTCCTGGCGCTCGGCAAACTTGGCTCGCGCGAAATGACAGCCGTCTCCGATCTCGATCTCGTGTTCATTTATGATTTCGACCCGTTACGTCCGGAGTCAGATGGCGCGCGGCCGCTCCACGCGGTGCAATACTATACCCGCTTCGCGCAGCGTCTCATCTCTGCGCTCAGTGTCGCGACACGGCGCGGGAGGCTCTATGAAGTCGATATGCGCCTACGCCCCTCCGGCCGGCAGGGGCCGCTCGCAACTCAGTTTTCCCATTTCGCCGACTATCAAACCAAGCAGGCGGAAACCTGGGAGCGCATGGCCTTGACTCGAGCGCGGGCCATTGCGGGAGGCAACTCCTTAATGGCGCAAACCAGCGAATTGATCCATGCCGTGCTCACGCGGCCTCAAGGACCGGCGCTGCGTGAGGATGTCTACGCCATGCGCCGCCTGATCGCACAGACCAAAGGCGAGGATGATCCATGGGATTTGAAGCTGGCGGCTGGAGGACTCATCGACATTGAGTTCCTGGCTC
>CAYWHF010000047.1:0-10545 GCA_964457695.1 uncultured Methylocapsa sp. | reverse complement strand
GCTCATAGAAAGACCTTCAAACCTCGCAGAATTGCGTTGATCCCATTGGGACATCCTTGAGCGGTAGCGGGGGCCGCAATCGTCACCTCGTGTATCGCCAAAATTTTACGCAGTAATACAATTAGTTGTGCGCGTTACAACCGGCTATACCTAAGATCAGGAATATTCCCCGTTTGAAAGCGCCTTAGTGGACCAAGTTCAAAATACCGGTCACAGTAAAGCGAAGCACCCAATCTACAAAAAGGAAAAACAAGCTCGCAAGCAGGACCATGAGAATAACGAGCGCGGTGGTGATGAGTGTTTCGCGGCGCGTCGGCCAAGTCACCTTGCTGGCCTCGGCCCGGACCTCTTGCAAGAATTCCAAGGGGTTAGTCATTGTCTTGATTCGGCACACCGGTTAGATATGGGCAGGCGGAGGTGCTTCGAAAGCCGCACGGCCCGCGCTTTACCTAAGATGAGAGCACTCTGATCGCGGAGAAGCGCGTTACCAAAAAATCGCGGCGCGGAACCCGAAGGCCACGCGCCAGGATTCGTTCTTATAATCAACCGGGCGGCGAACGCAAATTCCTTTTTTGGGCTCACCCGGGCGCAGCGCGAAGCACGCCGCAAAGTCGCAGCGCCTGACAGGCCATTGACCGCGGCGGCAGATCGAAGATGCAAGCCGATGAGTGGAGCTGGTACGAACCGCACCAAGCCAAGCCGGGGTGGCGGTCCGGCCGTCATCTTGGTGCGACCGCAGCTCGCCGTCAACATCGGCATGTGCGCGCGGGCCATGGCCAATTTCGGCCTGAATGACCTTCGTCTGGTGGCGCCCCGCGAAGGCTGGCCAGGGCCTTCGGCGGTCAAGAAGTGCGCTCATGCCGCCGCCGCCGGCGGCGCAGGCCTGCTCGAGGCGGCGGCGCTATTTGAAACGGTTGAGAATGCGGTCGCTGACCTCAACTTTGTCTGGGCAACCACCGCCCGGGAGCGGGGCCAATTCAAGCCCATTGCAACACCAGTGGAGGCGATGCCCGAATGCGCGCTTAAAATCGCTGAGGGCGAAAAGCATGGCGTGCTCTTTGGACCCGAACGCACGGGGCTTTCCAACGACGAAGTCGCGCTTGCCAATGCAATCATCACTTTTCCGGTCAATCCGGCCTATGCGTCGCTCAATTTGGCGCAGGCGGTGCTTTTGGTCGGCTACGAATGGACGCGTGCCGTGACCGATTCCAAGCCGCCTTTTGCCATGGTTCAGCGCTCGCCTTCCGCGCCGCGCGAACTCATCGTTTCTTTTTTCAATTACCTCGAATCCGAACTCGAACGCTCCGGATTCTTTCGTCCCGCCGCAAAACAGCCGGTCATGCGGCGCAATCTGCGAAACATGTTTCATCGTATGCAGCTGACCGAGCAGGACGTCCGAACACTGCGCGGGATGATTGTGCGCCTCGTCGAAGGTCCCCGGGCCAATGTCCGGCGGCGAAAGGACATGCAAGAGGGCCAAACCGATCCGATTTGCGGGTCCTCAGCACCGATTGAGCAGGAGGATATGTGAGCCTCGCGACCGGGCGGTTCATTGCCATTTTCCAAGCCCTAAAATTGTGGCAGCCATATTCTCGTTAACGAATGCTCTAGTTGGCGGCGCAAGCTTGCGGCAAGCCCCTTTGGATGTACTCCGGCGTGCAAACGCGGAGAATCATCGATGGGCCTCTTTAGCGCAATGACTGCAAGCGTCACCGGAATGGCTGCGCAGGCAAATAGCCTTGCGACCGTTTCGGAAAACATTTCCAACGGCAGCACTGTCGGTTACAAGCAAGCGCTGATACAATTCCAAGACCTCGTCGATCAGGCCGCGGTCACGGGGGACTACACCGCCGACGGCGTCACCACTCTGGTCCGGTACAATATTGCCGAGCAAGGCAATCTGACCGGCACGACCTCGCCGACAGATCTCGCGGTGCAGGGAAATGGCTTCTTCCTTGTCAAAGATCAAAGCGGAAACATTTTCATGACCAGAGCTGGATCATTCGTTCCAGATCAAAACGGCAACCTCGTCAACTCGGCTGGCTACATTTTGATGGGTTACAATATTGGCCCGGGAGGCTCTGGAGTCACGAATACGGTCTCGGGACTGGCGCCGGTCAACATCAATGGGGCCGCCCTTGTCGCGACACCGTCAACTGCTGGGACACTCACGGCAAACCTCAATTCGAACGATCCGGTGTTGAGTGGCCTCCCGTCCACCAGCAATTTTACACAAAAGACGTCCGTCCTCGCCTATGACGATCTCGGCAACGCTGTAAAATTAGACCTCTACTTTTCGAAATTAGGCGGTAACTCCTGGGAATTGGATATTTACAACGGCAGCACTCAGTTAGCCGGCCCCGCGACGCTAGATTTCGATCCGACAAATGGACACCTAGTGCCGGCTTCGGCAGTACCGGTTTCCATTCCTGTTCCCGGCGGTCAAACAGTCAATTTGGACATTTCAAATTCTACGCAATTGGCTTCCCCCTTCGCGGTCACAACTGCCACGGTAAACGGCAATGCGCCATCCCAATGGCAAGGCGTCACAATAGCTCCGGATGGCACAATGTCCTATACTTACACAAATGGGCAGATTGCTGCGGCCTTCAAAATTCCGCTCGCTAATGTCAACAGCCCCGACAACCTTACCAATGTCTCGGGAGACGCGTTTGCGCAGAGCCTTACCTCCGGAAGCCTCATCATTGGCAGCGCGGCAATCGGCGGCTTGGGAACAATTAAATCGTCTGAGCTCGAATCCTCGACCGTCGATTTGGCAACCCAACTCACCAATATGATTGTCGCCCAGCGCGGCTATGAGTCGAACAGCAAGGTGTTCGAGACGGGAGCCCAGATGCTGAGCACGCTCATCAACATGCTCCACGGATAATCGTTAAGGCTGTTATATAATTAAGGCTGTTAACCATGGGCCTTGCTAGCGCCGCACTCAGTGCTCAATCCGGTCTTAACACGATAACGGCGGAAGCCTCCGTCTTATCGCGTAACATTGCCGGAGCAAACGACACGGGAATTTATTCGCTCAAGACCGCCAACGTCATATCGGCGCTTGGCGGCTCGCAAGTCGCATCAATAACCCGCGCCTCAAATCAAGCGGTCTTCGACAATTTGCTGAGCGCAACATCCGCCAACGCAATGCAACATGCGCTCTCGTCTGGCCTTGATCAGTTAAATCAAACGATTGGGAACATTGCGAACAGTAGCTCCAGCACGAATTCGGACTTGACTTCAGCTCAGGCCTTGCTCGGCAGTTTCACCAACGCGCTTCAGACCTATGAGGCCTCGCCGAGCAACCCCACCCTTGCCGCCGCTGCCGTCGACGCCGCAGCAAGATTGGCACAAGGTTTGAATAGCGCCACCGCGATGGTAAACCACGTGCGCGAACAAGCCGATGCCGGCATCGCTTCATCGGTCCAATCCATCAATTCATTGCTCGCCCAATTCCAGGCCGTCAACACGCAGATCGTCAGTGGCACCGCGAACGGCGCCGATGTCACGGATGCGCAGGACAGCCGCGACAATCTCCTTGCTCAACTCTCTCAGCAAATAGGCATAACAACGACGGCCAATCCAAATGGCGGCATGTCCATTTATACGGACGGCGGCGTTACCCTGTTCCAAGGCGGCACGGCAAGATCTGTGACATATTCTCCAACAACAACCTATACTCCAACGACGACCGGCAATGCGGTATTTGTCGACGGCGTGCCTATAACAGGCAGTTCGGCGGCAATGCCCTCTACATCCGGCAAGCTCGTAGGGCTAACAACGCTGCGCGACAATATTGCGGTTACATATCAAGCGCAGTTAGACAATATCGCAGGCGGGCTCATTACCGCGTTCGCGGAAAGCGATCAGGTTGGAACTGGACCCAATCTGCCGGGGCTTTTCACCACCTCTGGAGCAACTTCGCTGCCAACGAGCGTCACCGGACTCGCCGGTCAAATTGAAGTAAATCCGGCTGTCGATCCGAACCAGGGCGGGAACCCGCTGCTGTTGCGCGACGGCGGCATATCTGGCAATTCTAATTATGTATATAATACAACCGGCGACGCCAGCTACCAAGGCCGGCTGTCTCAATTGCTTACCAATCTTTCCGCGCCAACAACATTTAGCGCCGCTGGCGGCATTACCACGAGTGCGACCCTCGATGGCTATGCCACCGCCTCGGTGAGCTGGCTCGAGGCCCAGCGATCAAACGCTGCCTCGCAAAGCAGCTACCAGAGCACGCTGCTTAGCACCGCAACAACCGCATTATCCAACGCGACGGGCGTTAATCTCGATACCGAAATGTCCAAGATGCTCGATTTGGAGAACTCATATTCGGCGACAGCAAAATTGCTTTCAACCGTCGACGGCCTGTTCGGCAAGCTGCTGACCGATCTCGGGAACCTACCTGCATGAATTCGTATATCTCGACACAAACAATCGCGTCATTGCTGCGTCAATCGGTCTTGCAGATGCAGTCGGATCTCGCGACGGGCGAGACCGAATTGTCTACGGGCAATTACGCAGACCTCGGCCTCACCCTTGGAGCCCAGACGGGAGAAAGCGTTTCACTTCAAAGTGAAAATTCACTTCTGCAGACGATCACGGATACGAACCAAACTGCCTCTACCAGACTAAACACGACCCAGATCATATTAGGCAATTTACAGGGCTCGGCACAGAGCCTTCTCAACTCGCTCCTTCAAGGAGACGGCTCTACTTCGGGTGCAGCCGCGATCCAGGCCCTTGGCCAAAGCAACCTGCAGAACTTAACTTCCAGTTTAAATACGAGCCTTAATGGCGATTACATCTTTGCCGGGACGAACACCGGCAATCGACCAGTCACCGATTATTACGCCCCGGGAGCCGCAAATAAGGCGGCGGTAGACACCGCATTTCTCGCTGCCTTCGGCATGCCGCAGACGAGCCCTTCGGTATCGACGATCACCGGACCGAATATGCAGAATTTCCTCGACAATCAGTTTGCGTCCCTGTTCCAGGGAACAAACTGGTCGAGCAATTGGTCTTCTGCATCCAGCCAAACGTTGAGCAGCCAGATCTCCGAAACCCAAACCGTGAATACGTCAGTCAGCGCAAGCAATAGCGCGTTTCAGCAGCTTGCACAGGCCTATACCATGGTTGCCGATCTCGGCACGCAGAACCTCAATCCATCGGCCTATCAAGCGGTCACCAGCACGGCTCAAAGTTTATTGAGCGCAGCAATTTCCAATCTCGTCAGTCTGCAAGCGAACGTCGGCCTCGTCCAGTCAAAAATCAGCTCCGCCACGAACCAGATGTCCGCACAAATGAACATCCTGTCCACGCAAATTGGAAACCTTGACAATATCAACCCTTACGAGGTGGCGACCCGCGTAAACAACCTTCAAACACAAATCCAAACAGCCTATTCGCTAACGTCCCAGCTTCATCATCTTAGCCTCGTGCAATATCTCTAACAGGCGATGCCGTAAGGGAGGTTTCGACAGGCGTGCTGTATCAATGCTCATACGCGGAACATCTAGCCGAGAACGCATCTGATTGCCGCCACCGGGAAAGACGTGCATTGGAGCATGCGGTCGAGCTGCTTGGGAAGGCGGAAACTGCGGGCCCGCAGTCGCAGGAGGCTGTCGAGGCGTTAGATTTTGTCGGGAGACTTTGGAATCTATTCATCCAGGACCTTGTGGATCCAGAAAACGATCTGCCTAATATGCTGAAAGCGGATATTATTTCCCTTGGACTTTGGATCATTAAGGAGGCCGCTTTGATACGCTGTGGTGAATCAACGAACTATGGTGGCTTGGCCGAAATCTGCGCAATCATCCGTGACGGTCTAAAGTGAGGCAAAAGGATGCATATTTCGCTTCGCTGCGGAGAAAAACTTTATATCAACGGCGCGGTCTTGCGAGCCGACCGAAAAGTGTCTTTGGAACTTCTCAATGATGCGACCTTTCTTCTCGAAGCGCACGTAATGAAAGTCGAGGACGCAACCACGCCGCTCCGCCAGCTCTATTTTATCATTCAGATCATGTTGATGAATCCAAGTGATTCTAGCGAAGCTCGTGCAATGTGCGAAAGCGCGATCCGGATGACAATTGCTGCCTCCGATAATGCAGGTCTCGCAACGGGCTTGCGTGCGGTTCAATTGCTTGTTGACGGGAGCCGCACTTTTGAAGCGCTCAAGGCCGTCCGTGCGTTGTTTCCAAAGGAAGCGGCGATTTTAGCGGCGGGCCAAGCCTCATCCCCGACGCAGGCCGCCTAAGGAAAATCTCCAAGAGGTTTCATTATGACAGTCAGTGCCATTTCATCAGCTTCACCGCTCACATCCAACGCAAGTTCCGCATCTTCCAGCGCGGCGCCTTCTGCACCAACTGTGGATTATACCCAGTTTCTGAAACTTCTCGTTGCGGAGCTACGGAACCAGGATCCGACGGCTCCAACGGATCCAACGCAATATATGAGCCAACTGGCTTCATTTTCAACGGTCGAGCAGCAAGTACAAACAAACGCTACTCTGGACGCCCTCTTGTCCGCGCAGGCCAGCAATATTATCGGCAAGACTGTGACATCCGCGGATGGAAAGACAACTGGACTCGTAGCAGCTGTAGAACTCTTGACGGGTGGCGGCGCCATCGCCAGGTTAACAAACGGAAGCCAAGTCGCACTTGGCCCCGGCGTAACCGTCTCCGGGTCATGACCGAGATCGACGCGTTAGAGCTGGTGCGTTCAGCGATCTGGACGATTATCGTTGCCTCGGGTCCAGCGGTAGCGGCCGCTATGCTTGTTGGTCTGTTCATCGCCCTGCTTCAAGCCCTGACGCAGGTGCAAGAGGTTACGTTAACGTTCGTTCCGAAGATTATTGCAATATTTATTGCCCTCATCATTGGCGCACCCTTTGTGGGCAGTCAAATTTATACGCTCACAGTGCTGGTCTATTCGCGGATCGAAAAGGGGTTTTAGCGTTGGACCGGCCGGCAGCAAGTCCTTATCGGCTGGCCGGGGCGTTGGCGGATAATCGCTCCTCGGGTGAAAGCGCGCCTGTCCCGAAACTTTGTCTTCAGCGATGGCCAGGATATTGGAAATCAAGCCCCGGCCGATCACGCAATTTTCGAGTCGTTAATCCCTTGAGGGCTTCTTCCGAAGATGTTCGCCCGAACGCGCTTCAAGCGGCATCATTTCCACGCAAGGTGTCAGCAACAAACTGGCTGGATTAGCGCTGCAGAGAAATATGAATGGCCGACATCTTATTGACGGGGTTCGCACGCGAGGACCGTAGGAGCGCGCGGGATATTGGCTTCGCTGGCGCTATCATTGCCGTACTTTCGATTTTTTTCTTGCCGGTTCCGGCATTCTTAATCGACATCGGACTCGCCTTCTCAATTGCATTCTCGGTCCTTGTCCTCATGGTCGCGCTGTGGATCGAGCGGCCGCTTGACTTTTCTGCATTTCCAACGGTTCTACTTGTCGCAACCTTGCTGCGTCTGGCGTTGAACATTGCGACAACGAGGTTGATTCTTTCCCACGGTCCTGAAGGTCTCATGGCGGCGGGCTACATCATTGGCGGGTTTTCAAAACTCGTCATGAGCGGCGACTTCGTGATTGGTCTGATCGTTTTTGCTATTCTTATCACTGTAAACTTCGTGGTGATAACGAAGGGTGCCACACGTATCGCCGAGGTCGGTGCACGATTTACGCTTGACGCCATCCCCGGGAAACAAATGGCGATCGATGCCGACCTATCAGCTGGACTGATCGACGACAAGGAAGCACAGCGGCGGCGGCGAGAACTCGAAGAAGAAAGTGCTTTCTTTGGCTCGATGGATGGCGCGTCAAAGTTTGTGCGCGGCGACGCGATTGCAGGCCTCGTAATCCTCGCCGTGAACATATTCGGCGGAATAGTCATCGGCGTAACCCGACAGAACATGGCGCTCGGCGTGGCAGGCGACGTGTTTACGAAACTGTCAGTCGGCGAGGGACTGGTTTCCCAAATCCCTGCACTGATCGTTTCCCTTTCTGCTGCCTTGCTTGTATCGAAGGGTGGCACAAGAGGTACAGCTGAAAAGGCGGTCATTGGTCAGCTTGTCAAATATCCGCGCGCCGTATCGGTCGCCGCCCTACTCATGTTTATTCTCGGTACGATTCCTGGATTGCCAATGTTTCCATTCGTTGTTCTTGGCGGGATGATGGCTTTCGTTGGCTATGCCGTGCCCAAGGAACTCACCAAGGAACGCAACAGGCAGGCAGCCCTGGCGGCCGAGGCGGAATTGCAAGCCCGGCAGGAAGCACGGGAGTCCGTCAAAGAGTTTATGAAATCCCCGGACGTTGAACTATGCCTGGGTAAACAACTTGCGACCAAATTACTTGTCTCCCATAGCGAACTCGCTGCCCGGGTGACCAAAATGCGGCGAAAATTCGCCAAGCAATATGGCTTTGTTGTCCCCGACATCAAGCTTTCCGATCGTCTTTCGATCCCGGCGAAATGTTATCAGATCAAAATTCACGGAACTATAGCGGCATCCCACGAACTGCGAATTGGCGAAGTGATGGTCATTACGGGGGATCACCGCAGCCCAGACCTGCCAGGGCAAGAGGCCAGAGAGCCCGCTTTCGGTATGAACGCCGTATGGATTTCCGAAGCATTCATCAATGATCTGAAACGCAATGGATTTGTCCCAATTGACAACATCTCGGTGCTGCTTACGCATTTGAGCGAAGTTATCCGAAACAACTTGGCCCAACTGCTCTCTTACAAGGACATGCGGATATTACTTGACCGCCTCGGGCCCGAGTATAAGCGATTGATCGACGACATTTGTCCCTCACAAATTTCATATTCCGGGCTTCTGGCTGTTCTAAAATTGCTGCTCGCCGAGCGCGTTTCAATCCGCAATTTGCATCTCATTCTCGAAGCAATCGCAGAAGTTGTTCCGCATGCACGGCGGGCCGAATTGATCGCAGAACATGTGCGCATGAGGATTGCACAGCAGATCTGCGGTGATCTCACGGATGGCGGTGTCCTCAAAATACTACGCCTTGGTAACCGCTGGGACATGGCATTCCATCAAAGCCTGAAACGCGATGCTAAAGGAGAAGTCGTCGAGTTCGACCTTGACCCTGGATTGATTGAGAATTTTGGAAGGGAGTCTGCTGCAGCGATTCGCGAACGGATGGATCAACGACACAATTTTGTTTTGGTGGCCGCACCAGATGCGCGTCCCTATGTCCGTATGGTCGTCGAGCGGCTATTTGCTACCCTACCGGTTCTATCCCATCTTGAGATACCGCGAGGTATTGAGGTGAAATCGCTCGGCACAATTTCATGACAGTCATCGGTCCAGATACCGTTCTCACAGTCTTCGTTTTGTTCTGCCGGATTGGCGGAGTTCTCATGCTTATGCCAGGTTTCTCGAGTAGCCGCATTCCGGTTCGTGTCCGGCTATTCACGTCCTTTTCTATAACCCTGGCATTGACGCCGCTGCTGGCACGGGAAGTTGCAAAGATCTTGGGCGACGATTCACCCGCCGCCGTCATCCGGTTGCTGACCTCAGAAATGTTGGTCGGTTTGCTTATAGGGTTTCTCGCCCGCATTTTCTTTGGCGCACTCGAAACGTTGTCGGGGGTTATTGCGATGTCGACTGGGCTGACAAGCGCGCTTGCAGGCCCTATGGAGGAACATGAGCAACTCCCTGCGATCACCAATTTCATTACGTTTGCTGCAACGACGCTCGTATTTGTTACCAATCTCCACTGGGAGGTAATACGCGGAATTGCTGCTTCCTACTCGGCTCTCCCAGTCTTGGGGCTATTTGAAGCGCGCTTCGACCTTGTACAAATCAGCGATTGCCTGGCCAAATCGTTTTTAATCTCATTACGAATCGGAAGCCCATTTATCGTCTATGCGCTTATCACGAATTTTGCGATTGGTCTTGCCTCTAAACTTGTGCCGCAAATTCCGATTTATTTCATCACGGTTCCTGCCGTCATCGCCGGAGGGCTGGCTCTGTGGTATCTGACTAGCTCGCCATTCTTGCAGATCTTCAATGAGGCCTTTTCGGCATGGATTGCCGGTGGATGACGTAAGCGCGGCGCGACGCTGGCTCCTTTCAGGAAGTTAAGCCGGCACAGATGGAAATAATTGGCGACCGAATACACCACAAGCAGAATTGAGGCGCAAACATGCCTGGCTGCGATGAGCGGTAAATGACTGGCAGGCTGGACAGGACCCGCCGTTTATTGGCAGTTCAGAGAAAACGCGATCAATTAACGGAATGGCGACTACTCGAGCTCCGATCCGATGTAGCTGGTATGGATGAGCGCCATCGTGGACTGGTTCGCTTCCTGCGAGAGGAAAAGCCCGGACTGCGTTTCATTCACGTTGCTGATGAGATGACGTTCAAGAATCTTCTTATCTCCATGGCCAAGGGATTGCACGAGCTAGGATTGTTCCGCCATCCCCTCATCGGCCCTGACGAAATCGCTGACCTGGAATGGCGGCAGGTCTCAAAACTGCGCTCGACCTACACCGACGCTCTGCCGGGCTAC
>CAYWHF010000046.1:6727-10595 GCA_964457695.1 uncultured Methylocapsa sp. | reverse complement strand
AAAATCGAGACCAGCGGGGGGCAACTCCGGCAGGGGCGGGGGAAACCATACTGTGTTCGGCGGTCCCACACCCGCCGATTCGCCCTTTTTCCGGCGGCCCGATCTGCTCAAAAGCTTCATACTCTATTGGCAGCGGCATCCGTCTTTATCTTATCTCTTTTCCGGCCTCTTCATCGGGCCGACGAGCCAGGCGCCGCGCGTCGACGAAGCGAGGCACGACCAGCTCTATGAGCTTGAAATTGCGCTTGCCAGTACGCCGCGCGCCGGAGAAGCCACGCCGTTATGGCTAGTCGATCGCCTCTACCGCAACCTGCTTGTTGATGTGACCGGCAACACTCATCGCGCGGAAATTTGCATCGACAAGCTCTATGCGCCGGAAGGTCCGGCGGGGCGGCTTGGACTCGTTGAATTTCGGGCCTTCGAAATGCCGCCGGATGCGCGGATGAGCCTCGCGCAGCACTTGTTGCTGCGTGCGCTCGTCGCCTGGTTCTGGCAACAGCCGCAACAAGGCGATCTCGTGCGCTGGGGAACGGCGCTGCATGACCGCTTCATGCTGCCGCATTTCGTTTGGGCGGATTTTTTGGGCGTCCTCGACGATCTGAGTGAGGCAGGCTACGCCTTCGATCCTGCCTGGTTCGAAGCGCAATACGAGTTTCGGTTTCCTTTATATGGAGCAGTCACGCATGGCGGCGTCAAACTCGAACTCCGGCACGCTCTGGAACCCTGGCTAGTGATGGGGGAGCAAGGCGCGGCAGGTGCGACGGTTCGTTTTGTCGATTCGTCGGTCGAGCGCTTGCAGGTCAAGGCAACAGGGCTCGTTCATGGCCGCCATTTTGTCGCCTGCAACGGGCGCGGTGTTCCGATGACCGCCACGGGAACATCCGGCGAAGCGGTTGCCGGCGCGCGCTTCAAGGCTTGGCAGCCCCCTAATGGCCTGCATCCAACAATTCCGGTCCAAGCTCCGCTGACCTTCGACATCGTCGACAGCTGGAACGGCCGGTCGTTGGGCGGTTGCGTCTATCACGTCGCCCATCCCGGCGGCCGCCACTATGAAACTTTTCCGGTCAATAGTTTTGAGGCGGAAGCCCGCCGCCGCTCGCGCTTTCAGGACCATGGCCACACCCCTGGCGCGTTCGACGTGCCTGAAGAAGAGCATTCCGCCGAATTCCCGCTGACCCTCGATCTGCGCCGGCCGCGGCTCATATGAGTGTCTTGGCGAACGCTGCCCGGGGGCAGGCGGCGAGACGGGCGTGACGGTCAAGTTATTTCGCTTGAGTTGGGGAACGATAAGCCGTCAGCCGCTCGACGCAAATAATGACTACGCCCATGATCCCGAAGAAGAACCGTGCACTCGGCGTCGGCCAGGTCAGGGGGACAAACGACATGATGATTAAGACTGGGCCAACAGTCCGCTCGACCCAATTATGCAGAGTAACGGCAATCAATTTGATGGCTCCGGCCGGAAAATCGGTCAGCAGCGTCATAAGAAAATGAATGCCTGCGAGCGCATAGGACAGCACGGCAGGCCAGCCTGACAACCCAATAACGGAGGGGGCCGCGACAAAGATCAGGACGGCAAGGTAGTCAATCGCACCATGGAGGGTGAGTGAGATCGGCTTCATGTCTGCGCTCCTGGCATCAATATTCGTCTCAGACGTTAAATGGCGGGCGTACAGCCTGTCTGTCAGATGGGTGACACTGGCGGCCGCGCAAGGAGGGAGAGTGCACTGTCGTTTATGCAAATCATGTCGCGAGTATAATCTAATAGACCGCGCCTGCGAAGATTGCTGAGGATCGAGCTCACGACCTGACGGGAAGCGCCGATGAAGTCGGCTATGTCCTGCTGTGTGAGTCTTATTTCAAGCGAGAAGCCATGCGGACACCGCGCGCCGAAGGTTCCGGCGAGCTCAACCAGCGTTTCGATCAGCCGCCATTCGGCAGATTGCGTCAATGCGCGCAACAACCGCCGCTGAACCCACCGTTTCGATGCAGCTAGGTATTCTGCGACGAAGATCGCCAATTGCGGACTGACTTCCATGGCGGTGCGCAGGTCGTGCGCCGGCACCCGTTGCGCTACCACAGCGCCGATTGCCCGTGCCGTTTCGTCATATTCCCGCGGTGAGGGTTCGGAAAATACGCCAGCGATTTCGCCACCTTTTAACAGATTCATTGTGATTTCGGTCCCGTCTTCGCAGATGTGTGACGTCTTTACGAAGCCATCGAGAATGAGAAAAAGCGCGCTCGCCGGTTCTCCTTGCGTATAAAGAGTCACTTTATCCGCCACTGCGACACGCGACGCCGACCTGCAGAGTGATTCAACCAACATACTGATTGGTTTCGGGTTCAGGATGTGTGCTTCGTTGCCTGGGGCTTCGATGATCATTTTCCCGCTTTCCCAACGATGATAAATATCGTCCGCAGCCGGATCTTTCGTCTCCGTGCGACTCGTTTGCTCGCCAAGGCCGATTTCGGGAATCGGCTAGCTAGCTAACTCAGTTATTAGCTCAGCGTTGTTTGCCGAAGCAATTGGTAAGCTCAAACGCCAGTTCCCGATAAACCGCGACGGACGGACGTACCTTAACCGGCTGTTAACCATACATTGGGTAAATGGTTAAAGCACAGTTGAGACGCAAAAGTGACAGCCGTTGCTCGCCCCCGTACGTCAATCAGGTTTCATGGCCGCTCCTATCACGCCATGGTCCTGTCGCCGGAGAAGTCAATCGAAACTTGGCTTGGCGATTTGGATGCTTGGCTTGCGCGCTCGCCTGGGTTTTTCTTTGGGCGGCCGGTGGTGCTCGATGTTGCCACGCTGCAACCCGGTAAGGCGGGCCTTGCGGAACTTTTGCAAAAGCTGACAGAACGCAACATCAAGGTCATGGGTATCGAAGGCGCCGAGCCGTCCTGGCTCGACTTTGCGATGCCGCCATTGCTTTTGAGCGGGCGGCAGGTCAGCGCCAACTCCGGCGAAGCTCCTCCCGGCGCCGGAGAGGCGGCTGCGCCCGCTCCTTTTTCCGATCCTGTTCTGGAACCGGCAGCAACTCTTTCCGATGCGGCTCAAGCGCTTGCCGCTGCGCAACCCGCCATCGCCCCGCCCGTGCAACTGCCAAATTCCCTTCTGTTGGATAAATCCATCCGCTCAGGCCAAAGCATCGTCCATCCCGAAGGCGACGTGATCGTCGTCGGATCGGTTGCTTCAGGCGCCGAAGTGGTCGCGGGCGGTTCGATCCATATTTATGGGCCATTGCGGGGCAGGGCCATCGCCGGCTCGCGCGATGCCCGCGCGCGGATCTTTTGCCGTAAACTCGAAGCCGAGCTTTTGGCGATCGACGGCCTTTACATGGTCGCCGATGACATGCCCGCGCATCTGCGCGGCAAGCAAGTCCAGATTTGGCTCGACGGCGATTCGATGATCATGACACAGGGCTGAGAGAAACCGGGAGAAAGCAACATGGCCAAAATTGTGGTCGTAACATCTGGCAAGGGCGGTGTCGGCAAGACGACCTCGACCGCGGCACTGGGCGCGGCGCTGGCGCAAGCCGGAAAAAATGTCGTGGTCGTCGATTTCGATGTCGGGCTTCGCAACCTCGATCTCGTCATGGGAGCCGAGCGCCGCGTGGTCTATGACCTCATCAATGTTGTCCAGGGCGACGCCAAGCTCGCGCAGGCTCTCATTCGCGACAAACGGGTCGAAACCTTGTCGCTTCTTCCTGCCTCGCAGACCCGCGACAAGGATGCTCTAACCGATGAGGGCGTCTCGCGCGTTATCGACGAGCTCAAAGAAAAATTCGACTGGGTGATTTGCGATAGCCCCGCAGGCATCGAGCGCGGCGCGACCCTTGCCATGCGCTTCGCCGACGAGGCGCTGGTC
>CAYWHF010000046.1:0-6717 GCA_964457695.1 uncultured Methylocapsa sp. | reverse complement strand
TCGTGTGAACCAAGCCGGAATTGCTTCTGGTGCGGGACCCAGTTCGTATCATCGGCCTTCTCGACTCCAAGACCGCTTTGGCCGAGAAGGGGGAGCGGGTGCAAAAGCACCTTTTGCTCACCCGGTTTGACGCGGCCCGCGCCGGGCGCGGCGAAATGCTCAATGTCGAAGATGTGCTGGAAATCTTGTCGATTCCCCTGCTCGGGATCATCCCCGAGAGTACAGAAGTTTTGCGCGCATCGAACCTCGGATCACCGGTCACTTTGAACAATCCGTTATGCGCGCCGGCCCGCGCCTATTTCGACGCCGCGAAGCGGCTCAATGGCGAAGCGCTGGAAATGGTCATTCCAAGCGACCGCAAAAGCTTGTTTGGCAAGATTTTTGGACGGAGGGCGGCATGAGACTCATCGATTTTTTCAAGCGCCCGCGCATCACCGCCCCCGTGGCTCGGGAGAGGTTGCAGATCCTGCTCGCGCATGAACGCGCTGTCGCAGGCAAATCCGATCTTATCGCAATCTTGCGCGAAGAAATCTTGGGCGTCATCGCCAAACATTTTCCGGTCGATCACGACGGCATAAAGGTCAAGATGGAGCGCGGCGAGGCCATCTCGACGCTTGAAGTCGAGGTCGAAATTCCGACGCCGATGTGCCCGAGCTTCCCTTTGCCGGTTGCACCAACGCCGGCACCTGAGCCCGTCTGCGTGACGGAGGCCGCGGAAGTGGGCGGTTAGGGCGATCAGGTTTTCGAGCCCTCACCTACAAACGGGAGAGGTTTAATGCAAAAACTTACGACTGCAGCAATGCTCGTGCTGGCAGCCATGAGCATGCAGGCCAACGCGCAAAATCACCAGTTCGTAGACGCCTGCGTCCATGCCCTCAAGAACGCATCCCCGATCGTCAATCAGGCGGCATGTAACGGATGAACTGGTTACTGTGGTTGTGGCCCAGGTTGGGTCAGCGCGTGCGTTCCCAGGTGTTGCCGGTGTGTTCCCTGTTACTGACGTGCGTGACTAGGCGTGAAGCGGCTCTTTGATCAATTTGCAGATGCGGCGGAAACGGGCAGGCACAGCACGGCGTCGCATGCTCAAAGCCCTGCTACCAATATTCTTTGGACGAATTCTCGTGAAGTCAGGCGGCGCACCCTATGCCGCCTCGTCGCTCCGCAAGACGGCGGGAATGTCTTTGGGGCTTTGGCTCGGCTTTTGGGGCTTGCGCGTGCTCGCCTCGAGCGCACCTGCAACGGCGGAAATTCCTATTTCGCGATAGAGCTTTGAAAGGAGATCGCGCGGCCGGCCCTCGGCAGCAACAGATTGCAGAGCAGTTTGTTTTTTCGTCATGTCCAAACTCCTTAACCAAACCTCATTTGGCGGTGGCAGCGCAAGCCGGATGAAAACCTGCGAAAATTTGAAAGATCATGTAGGCAGGAAGTTAATGCCATGTAACCCGGCTCGCGCATTTTTGAAAAAATAGACCGCGAATACTGTCACGCTAACGTAACGTGCCTAAGTATTCGCCTGCTGTCCCTCCTTTGTGCGCAACCATGCTATTCGGCATGCCTTGCATGAACCATTTCCCGCTTATTGCTTGGCTATGCGACAATTGGAGCTGTCTTAACGCCAGCGCCGAGCGTCTCGAGCATATTGGCACACGCAATGGCTGCGCGATCGTCCAACTTTGCGGCAATAATTTGAACACCGCGCGGTAAACCGTCCGGCCCAAGCATGACGGGAGCGACGGCGGCCGGCAGGCCAGCGCCGGTTGCAAGGCACGACCAGAGCATTAAATCGTAATAGGGTCTTTGCACGCTGTTGACGGAAATGGTTCGCGCATGAAGATCGGGACGGTGATCGTGCGCGATGGCGCCGGCCGGCGCCGGCGGGCAAAGTACAACATCGATCTCTTCGAAAAACCTTGCCCATTTTTCGCAAAGTCGCTGGCGCCGTGCCTTGAGGTCGGTGAAATCGGCGGGTGTGAGGTTCAACCCGCGCAATTGCAGCGCGCGATGGGAAAGATCGCCGATCAAGAATTCGTGTTCGGCTGCGGCAAGACGCCGCCTGACCGCCTCAGGCAGGCCCGCGCCGACAAGCGCATGGATTAAGACCGCCGTAACCTCAAAAGCTTCCTCGAACGAAAACGCCGGGCGCGCGCTTTCATCGACGATGGCGCCCGCATCGTCGAGCATGAGTGCTGCTTTGCGCACGGCTTCCTCCGCAAAAGCGTCGACCGGCGCAAAAGGCTCGTTGAGCCAAAGCGCAACGCGCAGCCCCTTAGGCGCGTTTGTCCGCGCCGGAGGCAGCGCGTTTCTAAGCGCGACCATCGGGTCGCGCGGCCCGGCAATGACCTCGAGAACAAGAGACAGATCCGCGGCGGAGCGCGCGAGGGGACCAATGCTCAAAAGCTCCGGATTGCGCTCAAGACGCATTTCCGGCATGGGCGGAATATGGCCATAGGCCGAAACGAGGTCCCATGTGGTTTTCAGGCCAAAAATGCCGCAGCAATGCGTGGGCCAGCGGATTGAGCCGGCGAGATCCGAGCCGACGTCGAGGGCACTCAAGCCGGCTGCGACAGCCGCAGCGGCTCCGCCCGAGGACCCGCCGGGAGAAACACCTAAATTCCACGGATTGTTGGTCGTACCGTAAATTTTGTTGTACGACTGAAAGTCGCCTGCAAAAACGGGAACGTTGGTCTTGCCGATGATGTTGGCCCCGGCGCGGCGCAGCCTTTCGACGACCGGCGCATCTTTCTTTGGAACATAATCGCGCAGGGCAGGAGCTCCGGCGGTTGCGGGCATTCCGGCAACTTCGAAGCAATCTTTTATGGTAACCGGCAGGCCCTCGAGGGCGCCCGCCTCGCCTTGCGCGATGCACTCATCCGAGGCCGCCGCCGCCCGCCAGGCCGCTGCAACATCGAGATGCACAATCGCGTTCAACGCCGGATTAAGCCGCGCGATGGCATCGAAAGTTTGGGCAAGGAGATCGCGTGCGGAAAATTCGCGCCTAATCAGCGCAGCGCGCAGATTTGCGGCGGAATCAAGCAAATTCGGCATGGCGTGACCGGCCAAAATCCACTAGCAATCCGGCAAAAGGACATTTGGCCATGCGGCGTTTGATCATCGAGGAGCCCTATTCCAAGGCGGCCCTGCTCAGCCGCCGCCTGGCGGTGTTTGCGCTCTTTGTCGCGGTTCTTGCCATTCTTGGCGTCAAGAGTCCCCCGGACCTGATTGCGGTCCTCGGCGGGGCGGCGGCAATTGCGTGCCTCGCGGCACTTAGCGCGCTTTTGGCATTTATGATCATCTGGCACAATGGACGCCCAGGTGCCGGGCAAGCTTTTGCCGGGCTCGTTCTTGCCATTCTGCTTTTGGCCTATCCCGCCTATCTCGCGCAACAAACCATTTTCCTGCCGCGGCTCTACGATATTTCGACCGATATCGCCGATCCGCCCTATTTCTCTCTCTCGCGGGCGGCGATCGCTGCCAGGGGCGGGATCACGCCGCCGAGCATGCCGCTCGCGGCCCGAAGGCCGCAAATCAAGGCCTATCCGCAAGTCCAGCCGATCCTTCTCGATCTCGACGCCGGGGAGTCGTTCGATGCCGTGTTGAAGGCGATCACAGCGAACGGCTGGCGGATCATCGAACAAAGGGCGCCTGGCGGCCGCTTGGGGTTGGGCCATGTCGACGCCATCGCGAAGAGTTTCATCCTCGGCTTTCCGTCCGACTTAACGGTAAGACTTAGGCCGCTCGCGGACCAGACGCGCATCGATATTCGTTCGGTCTCACGCCTCGGCCCATTCGATTTCGGCACCGGGGCGCGCAATATCGCGAACTTCGACACGGCGCTGGATGACATTGTCAATAAGAAGTAGGAGACCGGGCCGAGCTTTAAGTCCGGCGGAAAGTTCCATTGAGCGCGAGCGGTGCTTCGGTTATGACGAGCCCTCGCTCCACCAGATCCTCGATATGCGCGAGAACGGAATAGGCGGCGGCGATTTTTAGTGCCGGGTCGAGGCCCTCATAGACATGCGCGACAATCGCGGGGGTCGTTGAGGCTCCTGCCTCGATGCAGGAGAGGACCGCGTTTTCCCGGTCGCGGCGGTGTTTTATGAGCGCTTGTACATAACTGTGCGGCTCTTTCACCGGCCCTCCATGCCCCGGCCAAAAAATACCGTCATTGCGGGCAACCAGTTTTTCGAGCGAGGCAAGGTATTGGCGCATCACGCCGTCCGGCGGCGCGATGATCGAAGTTGCCCACGCCATGACATGATCGCCCGAAAACAGCGCGCTTTCTTGCGGCAGGGCGAAGCTGAGGTGGTTTTGAGTATGGCCGGGCGTCGCGATGCAAAGCAGCGAGAAATTTTTGCTCTCGATGGCGTCTCCCTCGCGCAGGACCGCATCCGGCGCATAATCAAAATCATGGGCGGCGTCGACCGGGCTGCCGGATGATTTTGTTGGCGCGCAGCCAACGATGTGTGCCCCCGCCGCCTCTTTCAGCGCGCGGGCCGCGGGCGAATGGTCCTTATGCGTGTGGGTGACTAAAATTGTTGAGATTGTCTCGCCGCTGAGCGCCGCGAGCAGTGCGTCAACGTGCTCTTTCTTATCTGGCCCCGGATCGATGACCGTCACTTCGCCTTGGCCTACGACATAAGTGCAGGTTCCCATGAAAGTCATGGGGCCAGGATTTGGCGCAACCATTCGCCGGACGAGGGGCGAGAGGCGGATGAGTTCGCCGGGCTTTCCAATGAACGAGCGGTCGAAGGAAATGGGTTGAGTCATTGTCATTGGCTATGCTTATAGCAACCGGCCCAGTTTCTGACGTAAAGGGAAGATTGCCGGATCGGCCATTCAATGGAAATGTTTAGAATAATTCCAGAAATGCTTCACGTGAAACATTTTTGTCCGATTCCCGCCCAAAACCTTACAAACCCGCATACGTCCAGCGGCGTGCGACGAGTGCGATTGCGCGAAAATGTTGTAAGCTGGGACCTCGGGTTTTGGCGCACCTTTTTTGGCCTCCCAAAGGTGCGGATTGCAGTTCACAGCTTACCGCTAGACTTTGCTTTCAAATTATTTGAAGAGTCACGGCGGCGGCGGCGATGCTCGACGACTTGGCTGAGGAAACGAGTTCAAAGACCGGCGAGAGCGGGCCTGACACCAACGAGGCCGAGGCGCTGGCTGCCGCGCTCAACCATTCGGCCGAGCGCGTGCAGACCCTTTGGTTCAGCTTTCTCACCTTCATGGTCTATCTTGCGATCGCGGCGGGCACGACCACGCATCGCATGCTGTTTTTGGAAAGCCCGCTCAATCTCCCGGTGCTCAATATCGCTCTTCCGCTGTTGGGCTTTTATATTCTCGCGCCGATCATTTTCGTCGTATTCCATTTTTATATGCTCTTGAATCTAGTGCTGCTTGCCCGCACGGCGAAGAGTTTTGAGGATTCTTTGGCGCGCTCTTTTCCCGAGGATGGCGAGGCGCGCGAAAATTTTCGCATGCGGATCGAAAACACGCTCTTCGTGCAGCTTTTGGTCGGGGGCAGGCTGGAGCGCGAAGGGATCAATGCAAAACTCTTGAGTCTGATGGCTCTTATTACCCTCGCGGTCGCGCCTGTCGCGTTGCTGCTGTATTTGCAAATCAAATTCCTGCCCTATCACAGCGAGTGGATCACCTGGCTGCATCGCGGCTTGCTGGCGGCTGACCTTGTGCTCGTTTGGACTCTGTGGCCAGGGTATCAATGCGGCTGGGGCGAACGCTTATGGCCAAAAGCAAGTTTGAGGCTTGCGCTGCCGGGGATCTTGAGCGCGGTGGCTCTCGCTTACGCGGTGCTGGTGGCGACTTTTCCCGACGAACACATGTATTTGACGACCAATTGGCTGCACGGGAAATCGAATCGGGTTTTTACCGGTGAGCTCAACTGGCGCGACAGACCAGTTTGGTATGGCTGGATCGCACCGGTCAACAATTTGGACCTTCACGGAGAAGATTTGATCGATGACGCAAAACTGGCGCACATTATCGAGAAGAATAAAAGCGAGACCGGCGGGAATCGATGGGAGCCCATTTTGCTCCTTGCGAAGCGTGACCTGACGGAAGCGGATTTGAGCGATACCGACATCCGGCAAGTCGGATTTTCCGGTACGATTTTTAACCGTGCCAACCTCAATGGTGCGTGGGCCAAGAACGCTAATTTCGACAAGGCGCAGCTCCAGGGCGCGTCGCTCCTTGGTGCGCAGCTCCAGGGCGCGTCGCTCGATTACGCGCAGCTCCAGGACGCGCCGCTCATGTGGACGCAGCTCCAGGGCGCATCGCTCAACTGAGCACAGCTCCAAGGCACATTGTTCCACTTTGCGCAGCTGCAGGGCGCCTTGCTCGACAGCGCGCGGCTCCAGGGCGCGTCGCTCAACCGTTCGCAGCTGCAGGGCGCGTCGCTTAATAACGCGGAGCTTCAGGGCGCGTCGCTCGATTACGCGCAGCTCCAGGGCGCATCGCTCGTCAGCGCGCAGCTGGAGGGCGCGTCGCTCTTCCGCGTGCAGCTGCAGGGCGCGTCCCTCGCCTGGGCGGATCTCCAGGGCGCATCATTTTCGAATGTGTTCGTCTGGAGAGCCGATACTGCCAGTTCGGATTGGAAAGAGACACGAGTTCTCGCGCCGACCTCTGGTTCACGCATACTAGGGTTTAGACCTAATTGACCATGTTCTGATTCAAGGGCTTGGTCAACTGCTTGGAGGC
>CAYWHF010000045.1:6403-10696 GCA_964457695.1 uncultured Methylocapsa sp. | reverse complement strand
TGGTGGCCGCCGGGCCGCGGGGCAAAGGGAGAAACGTTCGACGGCATTCTCGTTATCGCCTTTCAGGCGCCGCTTTCTTTCCTCAACGCTTATGCCTTCCAAGACGGCGTGCGGCATGCGATAAGCGAACAGAAAACGCGGCCAAGCCTCATCGTTTTGGAGGCAAGCAACATCATCGAGATCGACTTTACCGCCGCGCAAATTCTCCGCGGATTAATCGAGGACTGCGGAGAGCGTAAAATGACCCTGGCCGTCGCCCGCCTCGAATCGCTGCGCGCGCAAGACGGCTTCGAGCGCTTTGGAATCAGTGATGCTCTGCCCCGGACACATCTGTTTCATAGCGTGGACGAGGCGATTAAGGCACTGTTGAAAAAGTCGAATGAGTTTGGGGAAGAATCGTAGTAGAAGGCGAGCGAGACGGCTCGAAGAAGCTGGGCTTGCCGCCAACTGCGGCGCGGTTGCCCTCCGCCGTCCGTCTTTTGAAGGAGATTGATTTCATGGGTGGACTTCCGGAACTGCGCGGCATTGAAAACGCCGCGTGTGGCGCAGGGCGGTGGAACGGGAAGAGCCCCGCCTCGCTGCGCGGCTGCGCGCTCGCTCTAGGCATTGTCGGAAGCGTCTTGTTCCTTTCCCCCCCGGCCTTTGCGCGGGGACCAGAATCTCTTGCGGACTTGGCTGATGCGGTAAGCGATTCCGTCGTCAATATCTCGGCAACACAGACGATCGACGAAAGGCACGCAGGCAATGCCCCGGAACTCGGGCCTGGGACCCCCTTTGACGACCTCTTTGAAGAATTCTTCCGGCGGCACCAGCAGGGCGGCGGCGAGCGGCCGGATCAAAAGCGGCACGAACGCAAATCGAATTCGCTCGGCTCCGGCTTTATCATCGATCCCGCCGGCATTGTCATCACCAACAATCACGTCATTGCCGACGCCAATGAAGTGACGGTGATTTTAAACGACGGCCAGAAACTGAAAGCCGACATCGTCGGGAAAGATGAGAAGGTTGACGTCGCCGTGCTGCGCGTCAAGCCGGAAAAGCCTCTCAAGGCGGTGAAATTTGGCGACAGCGACAGGATGCGGGTGGGCGACTGGGTCGTTGCGGTCGGTAATCCGTTTGGGCTTGGCGGCACCGTGACCGCTGGCATCATCTCGGCCCGTCACCGCGACATCGCTTCCGGGCCGTATGACAATTATTTTCAAACCGACGCCGCCATCAACAAAGGCAATTCGGGCGGGCCGTTATTTAACATGGCTGGCGAAGTCATTGGCGTGAACACGGCAATTCTGTCGCCGAGCGGCGGGTCGATTGGCATTGGTTTCGCCACGCCTGCTGCGACCGTCATTCCTGTCGTGGACCAATTGCAAAAATTCGGCGAGACGCGGCGCGGCTGGCTTGGCGTACGCATCCAAAACATCGATGACACGATCGCGGAGAGTCTCAATCTCGGCAACCTGCGGGGCGCGCTCGTTGCCCATACCGACGACAAAGGCCCGGCCAAGGCGGCCGGCATCAAAGCCGGCGATGTCATCATCAAATTCGATGGAACCGAAATCAAGGAATCGCGCGATCTGCCCAAGATCGTCGCTTCGGCGCCAGTCGGCAAGGAGGTCGAAATCGTCGTCATGCGGGCCGGCAAGCCGATGACGAAAACGATCAAGCTCGGCCGTTTGGAAGAGAACGAAAGTCAGGCTTCCATTGGCGGAAAGCGTGGCGAATCCGAGACAAAGCTGCCCGCTGGCGCGGTCGAAAGGGCGCTTGGAATGGAATTTTCAAGCCTTAGCGAGGAGCTGCGGCAAAGATACGCCATCAAGAGCACCGTCGCCTCTGGGGTCGTCATAACCAATGTCGATCCCGATTCGAGCGCCGCCGAAAAGCGCGTTCAGCCAGGAGATGTGCTAATGGAAATCAATCAGGAGCCCGTCAAGGAGCCGGCCGATATCGGCAAGAAACTCGATGCGTTGAAGAAGAGCGGCAAGAAGTCGGCATTGCTGCTCGTCGCCAATGGGCAAGGGGAAGTCCGCTTTGTGGCGCTCGGCCTGCCGTGAGGAAAGCGCGGCCAAAAGCGACACTTAAGAAGCAATTCGCACGGTTTGAAGATAGGTAAAACTGTACCGCATGCCGCTCGCAGCTCATGCACAGGAACCCACCGGTATTGCGGTTTTTGCGCGACCCCTTGACAGGCCCAAGCCACGCACTTAAGTACGCAGCCGCTGTTGGCACTCGCTTTCGCAGAGTGCTAGCAAACTGTCGTTTCAATTAAGCCGCAAGCTTGACAAGGCGTTTCCGGGCACAACCCGGTCCGCGCCAGCGGCATATCAGGGAACCAAGAGACATGAACTTTCGTCCTTTGCACGACCGCGTCGTAGTCCGGCGTCTCGAAGGTGAGGAGAAAACCAAGGGCGGGATCATCATCCCGGATACCGCCAAGGAGAAGCCGCAGGAAGGCGAGATCATCGCCGTAGGTCCTGGCGGCCGCGATGAAACCGGCAAGCTTACGCCGCTCGATGTCAAGAAAGGCGACAAGGTGCTGTTTGGCAAATGGTCGGGCACCGAAGTCAAGATCGACGGGCAGGATCTCCTCATCATGAAGGAGAGCGACATTTTGGGCGTCGTTGCCTGAGCTAACCAAAGCCCCCTACCTAAACTCTAATCTGGATCAGGAGTTTCACGATGGCAGCCAAAGACGTTCGCTTTTCGTCCGATGCCCGCGACCGCATATTGCGCGGCGTCGATATTCTCAACAACGCGGTCAAAATCACCCTTGGTCCCAAGGGCCGTAATGTCGTCTTGGAGAAATCCTTCGGCTCGCCGCGGATCACCAAGGACGGCGTAACCGTCGCGAAAGAGATCGAACTCGCCGATAAATTCGAAAATCTCGGCGCCCAGCTCGTGCGCGAAGTCGCCTCGAAGACAAACGACATGGCAGGAGACGGAACCACGACGGCGACGGTGCTTGCCGCCGCGATCATCAAGGAAGGCACCAAGGCCGTTGCCGCCGGCCTCAATCCGATGGATCTGAAGCGCGGCATCGATCTCGCCGTCAACGCCGTCGTCGCCGATCTCGAGAAGAACTCGAAAAAAGTTACCTCGAATGACGAGATTGCCCAGGTAGGCACGATCTCAGCCAATGGTGATAAGTCGATTGGCAAAATGATTTCGAATGCGATGGACAAAGTTGGAAAAGAAGGCGTCATCACGGTCGAGGAGGCAAAGAGCCTTGAAACCGAACTCGACGTCGTCGAAGGCATGCAGTTCGACCGCGGCTATCTCTCGCCTTATTTCATCACCAATGCCGAGAAGATGACCGCCGAGCTCGAAGACCCTTACATTCTGGTGCATGAGAAGAAACTGTCTTCGCTGCAAGCCCTGCTACCGGTTCTCGAAGCAGTAGTGCAGACAGGCAGGCCGCTTCTCATTGTCGCCGAGGACGTTGAGGGCGAGGCGCTTGCCACCCTCGTCGTCAACAAGCTGCGCGGCGGACTGAAAGTCGCGGCCGTCAAGGCCCCGGGCTTTGGCGACCGCCGCAAGGCTATGCTGGAGGACATCTCAACTCTGACCGCGGGTCAGATGATTTCGGAGGAACTCGGCATCAAGCTCGAAAACGTGAGCTTGCAGATGCTCGGCCGCGCCAAGCGGGTTCGCATCGAAAAGGAAGCGACCACGATTATCGACGGCGCCGGCGAAAAGAAAGATATCGAGGCGCGGATCGGCCAGATCAAGTCGCAAATCGCCGATACCACTTCGGATTATGACCGCGAGAAGCTTCAGGAGCGTCTGGCGAAGCTCGCCGGCGGGGTCGCGGTGATCCGGGTCGGCGGCGCCTCGGAAGTCGAAGTGAAGGAAAAAAAGGACCTTGTCGACGACGCGCTTAATGCGACCCGAGCCGCCGTCGAGGAAGGCGTGCTACCGGGAGGGAGCGTGCCGCTCTTGCGCGCCATCGCAGCCTTGAACGGAATCAAGGTCGAGAACTCCGACCAGCAGACCGGGATTGAGATTGTCCGCAAGGCGATTCAGATGCCGGCGCGGCAGATCGTCGATAACGCCGGCGGGGACGGCGCTGTGGTGGTGGGCAAGCTGATCGAATCCAATGAATATGGCTACGGCTATGATGCGCAGACCGGCGAATATGGCGACCTCGTTACGCTCGGCATTATCGATCCGACCAAGGTCGTCCGCACGGCCCTCCAGGACGCCGCGTCGACCGCGGGTATGATGGTCACCACCGAGGCGACGATCACCGAGCATCCGAAGAAGGAAACACCTGGACTCCCGCCGGGCGGCGGCATGGGC
>CAYWHF010000045.1:0-6393 GCA_964457695.1 uncultured Methylocapsa sp. | reverse complement strand
GCGGGAAAGTAAATCGAAAATCCGGCTTCCGCGTACGGGTATGAGGCCCAAACCGGCGAGTATGGCGATTTGATAAAGCTCGGAATTATCGACCGGCCCAAGGTCGTGCGTACCGCATTGCAAGATGCGGCCTCGGTTGCGGGCCTCGTCGTCACGACCGAGGCGACGGTCGTGGAAGCGCCGAAAAAAGAGGCGCCCGCCATGCCTGGCGGCGGAATGGGCGGAATGGGCGGAATGGATTTTTAAGGCCGCCACATTTAAAGTTGGTTCTTGCGCGAAGGCCCCGGATTCCGGGGCCTTTTCGTTGCCGGCGGGCGGTTTCGCCCTAATCTTCCCCCTCATATTATTTTGCGAAAGCTGAGACGCGCCAATTTCCCCTCTAAAGCAAAATGCTCTAATATCCGCCTCAAAACAGAGCAACGAGACGGGGAGAGCGAAAAGGTGCCTGGAGGGTCCGAGCCCCAGCCGGAAACGGTGGATAGCCGGAAAACCGCAACAAGAGCGGATCTCCTGAACGCGGTCTACGCGTCCTGCCCGGGTCTATCGCGCGCGCAAGCCAAGCAAATCTTTGAGATGGCGCTTGAAGAAATCTCCACTACGCTGGTCGGCGGTGAACCGGTCAAATTGCGCTCCTTTGGCCTGTTTACCGTTCGCGCCAAACGCGAACGCATCGGCCGAAATCCGCGCACCGGGGTGGAAGTGCCGATCACACCCCGCCGCGTGCTTACTTTCAAGCCGTCGCCCGTTCTCGCTGCCGCGGTCAACGGCGAATCCTCCGAGGAGGGGCCGGATGAAGGGTAGCTGGGACCGGCAGTTCTAAATCTCGATCTTTCGCGCCTTACGTCTATATTTCGGAGGCTGTTTTGGAGAGCCGCCGCCGCCTCATCCTTTTGGTGCACGCACGCGCCGGGCGCGCTTGTGCCAGCCTTCATCGTGCAGCCATTCCTCAAGTGTCCGGAGATGGATTTCGGGATAGCGGCGGCGCAGTCCCTCAATATCTGCGTTAAACCCCGCGCTATTGAACCAGCTAAACATCTGGTAGAACTCCTTTCCGAGGACGACACGGACAATCGGGAGCGGAAGCCTCTGAAACTTCACTCTCCTCCCGAGCACCCGGCTAAAAATCTCGGCTGCCTGCGGGTTCGTCAGTTCGCTGCCGGCGATCTCTAGCTCCGCGCCAGTAAAGTCTCCCGGACGCGCGAAAGCCAGCGCCACAAATGCCCCGATGTCGTCCGTGGCAATCGTCTGATACGGCTTATCGGCCTGGATCGGATCAATGAGCTTGCCCTTGAGGATCCCGACTTCGACTTGGTCGATATAGTAGTTTTCCATGAATCCGGCGGGCCGAAAGATCGTTGCGGGAATGCCCAGCTTGCGAATATGCTGCTCTATCTCCCATTTGGTTTCGAAATGATCGATCCCGGAATTTCGCTCAGCACCTCCGACCGAACTATAGACGAAATGGGCGATGCCGGCTTTTTTTGCCGCATCCGCTAGGTTCTTGCCCTGCTGCACTTCGCGGCGCGCGCCAACGGACCAGTAATCCTGGACGCTGTAGACGCCGTAAACGTCCAGGACGGCTCTGTCGAGCGAAGTTTCATCCTCGAGATCGCCGCGAACTATCTCTACGCCTTGCTTGGCAAGATCCTGCGCGGCCTTGCTGCGAGGATCGCGCGTAAGGGCCCGCAGTCTCCAGCTAGCCGGGAGCATGTGACGGATAACGGCACCGCCCTGCCGGCCGGTCGCTCCCGTGATCAAAATCGTTTTGTCCGCGTCAGTCACAATTCAGCCTTCCCCTGTTTGACCGCAAAGCAGCTTTCTGCGGCGGGTCTCTTGGATTGAGGAGCCGGCGGCACGCGGGCCGCTTCGCTTCAGCCTTTCTGCAGCGCCTCAAGAATATCTGGATCTCCGACTGAGGAAGACCAACGTGCCGCCAATGTGATAAGCCTCATCGACGGCGGACGATCTGCGCGACCAACTTTTTTTTCGCTTCAATGCGGATGCCTGGCGGGGCTTCGATAAAGCGGACCTGCATAAGCGCGCTCCCTTTCATCTGTTGGACAAACGTACGTGACAGTACAATCATGTGCTTGACAAGGCTGGCAGTCCCGGAACTTATTCGCCGGCGGGCGGGGCAGTCTTTGTTAAGCTAAGGAAATTACAACCTCTTTGCAGCCAGGGTTCAAGTACAGTCTGCAACATAGCCAAGGGCCTGTTTTTGCAGCTGATAATCCGTAGAATGTACCAATAGGGACAGAACGAAAAGGCGCATGAAAGGGCAATCCGCGAAAGGCAGCGCGACCCGGCTTCGAATCATTCGCGCCGCAGCCGATCTCTTTCATAAGCAGGGGGTCGGCGTGACCAGCCCGGACGAAATCATGGAGGCTTCAAATACCGGCAAGGGCCAGTTTTATCATTACTTCGGAAGCAAGGAGGGGCTGGTACACCAAGTCTTGCTGAGTTACATCGAAGAAATCGAGACGGGGACAGCCACCATCAACTACGAAGTCGGGTCTTGGCAAGATCTTGAGCGGTGGTTTGCCTCGCACATCGAGCTGCAAAAGAACTTTCGCATGACGAGAGGCTGTCCATTTGGCACAGTGGGCAATGGCGTGACCGAGAAAGACGAGCTCATCCGGGAGGACCTCAGCCACCTTTTTGAAATCGTGAAGAATAAGCTTCGAGTGTTCTTTGTACGGGAAAAGGCGCAGGGACGATTGACACCAGAGGCTGACGAGGATCGGATGGCTAACTTCTGTATCGCCACTATTCAAGGCGCAATGCTCATGGGAAAGGTGAAGAGAAGTCCGCATCCCGCCGAGGCCTCGGTGCGGGAAGCGATTGCTCACCTCCGTTACTATGTTCCACGGTCCAGCACTGACGCGGCGGTTTAACTTCGCCTATTCAAATCCGCGACCGGCCAGTTTCGAGAGACCGGCGCGCTTGAAAATCAATCTTAAGTCGCCGCAGAAATTTCAGTAGGGTGACCCTGTTCGGCACCGCAAAACGCGCCAAATCGAAGCCAAAGCGCTCATTGAAAATAAAACTGAGGCCGCTCACTCTGCGCGCCGATGACAATAAGGCCATCAATGCATATACTCGCCGTCCTTGCCGCTATTTTCTCGACCGCCACTGCCGCGACCGGCCTCTTGGCCGGTGGCCCCACCGTCTTGTTGCTTGCCGCGGCGGGGTTCCTATGCGCCTACACGACATACCGGTCGCGCGGAATTTCGACCTTCCTGCGAATCTTCGCAGCTATATTCGCCGCCGAGACCGTGATCTTCGGCAGCGTTTTTCTTTTCGCGGCAACTGGCCTTTGGCCATCGTCTCTTGCCGACTATGAGCTTCCCATAAGCCTGCCGCTCACCGTCGCCATTTTTGGCATCCTCGTTTATGCGATCTCGTTCATTCCGGTTGTGCGATCGATGACGGACATCGCCGACCGCTATTTTGACTCAAGCAACTCCACAATTGCGCGCATCTGGCCTTTCCCCTCTTTCGAAATTCTCGAGCGGCGCCTGGCGAGCGCCATGGTTGTGCTGCTTGTCGTCATCAGTCAGGCGCAGGTCGGGATAAGTTTGCGGCTGTCGTTCTTCAACCGCGACTGGTTCGACTCCATTCAGAACAAGGACGAGGCGGCGTTTTGGTTGCAGCTCTTTTTTGTTTTTGTACCCTGGGCTTTTTTGTTCATCTCGGTCGCCGTGCTTGACTATGTGGTGAGGTCGACACTTATCATTCGCTGGCGGCGCTGGCTGACTGGCAATTATGTTGCCCGATGGCTCGATACCCATAATCACTACCGCATGTCGCTTGCCGGTTCCGGCACCGACAACCCGGATCAGCGCATCTCGGAGGACATCAACCGATTCATCGATGGCGGCGAGGTCGGCTACGGCATTTACTCCTACTCGATTTTGTTGATTTCGCATTTGAGCTCGCTCGTTTCCTTCGCGATCTTGCTGTGGACTCTTTCGGCCAATTTCACCCTGCCCTACACGGCAATTGCGGTTCCCGGCCTACTGTTCTGGGTTGCGTTGATTTATGCCGCCTTGGGCACGCTTGTTACCCATTTGATCGGCCGCCCGCTCGTCAGACTTTCCTTCGAACGGCAGCGCTATGAGGCCAACTTCCGCTTTTCGCTCGCGAGACTGCGCGAATATGCCGAGCAGGTCGCGCTGCTTTCTGGCGAGGAAACCGAGAAAATTTCGCTGGCGGCGCGCTTCGGTGCGATCGCTAAAAACTATTTCGAGATCATTGCCTGCCGCAAGAACCTCACCGCCTTCACGTATTTTTACAATCAGATCAACCCGATTATTCCCTTTGTTGTCGCGGCGCCCTTCTTTTTCGCGGGCAAGATTACGCTGGGCATAATGACGCAAACGGCCAGGGCTTTCGACCGGGTGACAGAAGCCTTGGTCTTTTTTGTCGACTATTATGTCTTCCTCGCCGATTACAAATCGGTCCTCGACCGCTTGACATCGTTCGAGCAGGCGATCGAGAATGCAAAAATTCCGGGCTTTGCACCCAAGGAGAGCGCCGATACGCAAGCGGCGCGCACGCATCTCGACATCGAAGCGCTCGATGTCCGGCTGCCGGATGGCCGCGAGATTATCGAAGGCGCAAATCTACGGCTTGACTCGCATGAGCCGGTTGTACTTACCGGCCCATCGGGTTCAGGCAAATCGACTCTTTTTCGCGCCATCTCCGGGATCTGGCCTTATGGCGGCGGCGCCATTACTTTGCCGCGGGACGCCAAGATTCTGCTCCTGCCGCAACGGCCCTATATCCCGATCGGTTCTCTCCGCGCGGCCGTCACCTATCCCGGTAAGCCCGATAGCTATGAGAACGGCGAAATTCGAGAAGCGCTGCGCGATGCGCAACTCGGCAATTTTCTTCGCGAGCTCGATCGCGAGGACAATTGGCAGCAGCGGCTTTCGGGGGGCGAGCAGCAGCGGCTCGCGATTGCCCGCGCGATCTTAGCCAGGCCGGACTGGCTCTTTCTCGACGAAGCGACCTCGGCGATGGATGAAGCGATGGAATCGGAAATTTACAACATGCTCGCGGCAAAACTTGCGCGCACGACGATTGTGTCGATTGGCCACCGCGCGAGTCTTGCCGCGTTTCATAAGCGCCTTCTCGAAATGCAGCCCTCGGGCGCGGGTATTTTTGCGCCTATCGACGCCGAGCGCAAGGCCGCGGAATAGAATCGCGTCTTCCGCATCCCAATTAGTCTGTGCATCACGCGAGGCTTTTACGGGATGCTCAAACCTACTCTCATTGTCCTCGACTCATTCCGTCATGCCCGCCCCCGGGTCATCCCCGTCTCCGGATTTAATCCGGGGATTGATCCGGGGACCGGCCATGACGATCCGCCTCGCGCAAGCTCAGCATTGCAGAATGCTGGCGTAAAGCCGCTGCCGTTCCAAGGACGACGATCCTGCCGGAGCGACAAAGCGGCGCGGGCCGGAAGCGGATGTGAATACGATGATGGGAATGGGCGAATGAATGCCGGCCGGCAAGGAAATTCGGTCATCTTGCGGTTCTTCTCCGCGGCTTTGAAATTTCCGCCTGTGCTGCCGCCACGGGTCGTTGATGAGCGTCTCGTGCTGTGCTTTGGCGCGGCCATGTACATGCTCATTCTCTTTGTCGCCCCGCAATTGCTAAAAGATCCAGACACGCTCTGGCACATTAAGCTCGGGGAGGTGATTTTCGCAACCGGTCATGTCCCGCGCGTCGACACATTCTCTTACACAATGGCAGGCGCAGACTATCACGACATGCAATGGCTGAGCCAGGTGCCGATGAATTTGTGTTACCGGATGGGCGGCTATGCGGCGGTCGCAATGTTGAGCGCTTTCGCCGCTGCCGCCGCCTTTGCGATTCTCTACCGCGAGCTTGCGCGCCGGCTAAACGAATTGACCGCCTTCGCCTTGGTGGGCCTGGCATTCCTCCTTTGTTTAACGCATCTCCTCTGCCGTCCGCACACATTGGTTTCGCCAATTCTCGTGCTTTGGACGGCGTGCCTCATACGCAGCGCCGAGAGCGGCCGTTCCCCCTCGCTCTGGCTTTTGCCGTTCATGACCATCTGGGCCAATATGCACGCCTCGTTTTTGCTTGGCCTGGTATTGATCGCGCCCTTCGCGATCGAAGCAGCGCTTCGCCGCGGGCAACAACGCGCCGCGGCTGCGGCAAAATGGGCGGGCTTTGGGGTTTTGGCGTTGGCGGCTGCTGCCGTTAGCCCCTACGGAATTGAGCAGATAAGCGCGCCTTTTCGCATATTCGATCTCGGCAGTGCCGCGAATTTGATTGGGGAAATGCAGCCCCAGGATTTCAGCAACATCGAGCCTTTCGAAATGGTACTGCTTTTGGGTCTCGCCGCAGCACTATTAAGCG
>CAYWHF010000044.1:0-10720 GCA_964457695.1 uncultured Methylocapsa sp. | reverse complement strand
TGAGGAATATTATTTGAACGGCAGAAAACCTCACGAGGGGACGCCAGAGTTCGAGGAGTGGTGGGCAGCCCAGGAAAAGGTGCACGGCAAGGCCGAAATCATCATCGGCAAGCAGCGGCATGGGCCCACAGGAACCGTCGAGCTTGCCTTCGATGCCGAGGTGACGCGGTTCGCCAACTTGGCGGACAAAGAATATTTGCCGGAGCAATTTTAGCTGGCGCCGCGCGCTCGCGGGGTTTAGACCAGAGGTGCGGCGCCTGCCGCGCTAACCCCAACTTTGCACCAAAAGACAATGGCCGGCGAGAACTTACCCAAAGACGAGCGGCACTATCCCGAGCCGGAAATCATCCCGCCCGGCCAGGATGACAGCCGCGCGCCTAGAGACGAGATCTGGGGCCAACGAACGATCGAAGAGCATGGTTTCCAACGCATCTATGTGACCAAGGTTGGACCCTTTGGCCTGCTGCCCTTCGCGTTGCTGGGCGGCGTTTTGATGATCGCGCTCTTTGCTTTTCTCTTCGGCTTTCTGTTGATCTTATTGCCCGTGGCGGGCCTCATCCTCGCCGCCGCACTTATCGGGAGTTTTTTGCGCGGCGGGCCGCGGCTTACGCGGTGAGCGCGCGGGCATTGCAATGCAGCACGCCAGGTTGATATTTGCCCGACGTCGAAGATCGTGCTCCGTCAGCTGCGACGCCCTGTTTCTTGCTTCTCCCAAGGATAATCGACAGCAAGCCGCTGACGTTTGAGTCGTACGAAACGTTGCTGCGGCTTCATATCTTGCCGGCGATCGGCGCATTGCGGATGACGGAAATCCGACGCGCGCACCTCTCGAAAATCCATTCGGGCGCGGCTATCCCGGTGCCGCAAATCGTGCCCGCACGGTCGTCTCGCCGATCTGGAATTGGGCGGCCCACGAGCATGAGGAGCTCGTTTTCCCACAGAATCCCGCTTAGAGTTCTCGAACTCCCGGCGACCAAGCCGCTGCATGAGGATCTGGTCAAAAAGCTAACCGGCGGGGAAAAGATCCCGGTGCGGACGCTTTTTAAGGGCGCCTTCCGGGCAACGCAAAGCCGTGATCCGGTTCAGCGTCAGTTTCATTTCTTTCTCACAATCTTGCGGACCCCGAGCGGATCCGCCGAAACATCATTTTTGGGGTGTCTTATGTCGCATAATGTCAGGAATATAGCTAATAACCAATTGGAATGAGAGAACAAATGACGGATTGTCTGTGTTTTTGTCACACCGCGCCGCAACTGGTGCGCTTACTCTTAATCGGGTCCAAGTTTCGAGCCCTTGTGCACCCACCGATAAAGTCAAACACTTATTGCAAGTTTGCTTGGCAAGCTTACAAAATGGGGTAACGCATCGGGTAAAAGAGATAGCCCCGCTCTACGCGGACCCATCAGCCGAAACTGCTAATCCACGGTTTGTCAGCACATTGATAGAAATTTCCTGGCCCGAGTGTCCCTACATTCGCAGGAAAGTGACGCAGAATCTATCCCGTAAGATAGCTAGCTTGCAACATTGCATTTGTCCTCATTCCGGTCTGGCATGGGTGCCCACAAGCTTGCGGTCCCTTGACCGCAGCCCGCGCGAGAATATGCGCTGCACCGACGAGTTAGCGCGAGCGAGTGGGCGGATAAAATTGTCCTGTTTGGTGGGCGCGGGAAGCCCTTAAATACAAGGGTCGCATATTTGCGAAGATCCGACGAGCTTGCCGGTATTTGTACGTCGTTCGCCAGCAGAATTAAAGAACGAAATCGCTCTCGCGGATAGACAAATTTATCCTGGATGGTACCGCGACAATTATCTAACGAGGTCATCATATCACGTTGATAATTAATAGATTATGCGGAAGTGAGGGGAATGGCACGGGCGTTGCTCAGCAGGCATCAATAGATTGGCCTTGCGCCGCGGTATATAGGTATCATAGGGCCTGCTCACGTGCCTGATTCTGGTGTGATCGCCTCGGTCTCCGAGACCTTGAAAGCCGTTTTGAGCGAGGCCGTGAATCCGCTCGGCGCCACGGCTGAGATTCACGATCTCCAGGGTGCAATCCCGCCCGAGCCAGCGAGACTCACGATCTTCCTGTTCGAGATTTCGGAAGATTACAGCGCCCGCAACCGGCCCCGCATACAGGGAATGTCTGGATCGAAGGTCACGTTAACGAAGCCGCCGATGGCGCTCGTTTTACGTTACCTTATTACCGCATGGGCCGGTGACCGGTTAACGGAGCATAAGCTTTTAGGTCGCGCGATGTTGTCACTTTATGACGACGCAATAGTCAGCGGCCCAGATTTGCAAGGAACGAGTCTGAGGAATACGCACGAGGCGCTGAAAATCACGCTCGCGCCTTTGACCTTGGAAGAACGCACCCGGGTCTGGTTTGCCTTGACGCGCGCGTACCGGTTGTCGCTTTCCTATGAAGTCCGCGTAGTGAACGTCGACAGCGAGATTGCCGAGCGCCACCCGGCCGTCAGCGACCGCAGCCTTGCCACAAATCTTGCCGGAGCGGCGCCATGACGGCGCTAATTGCCACGCGACTCGACGCCACCCGGCACACTTATAGCCCGGTCGGCTTCCGACTGATTGACGACATCACTGGCAAAGCGCCATTTGGCGATGTCAGTTGCACTCTCTTCGCGCAGGATGGAGTGAACCAGTGGCGGCGCACCGATGTGAAACCGGTGCGCAGCGTGAGCGGAATTTTGATTTTCCCAGCCCTTGGAAGGAGTGCCGTTGTCGCAGGCGCTCCAGCGCGACGCTATCGAGTGGCCATCGAGGCGGAATATTATCGCCCATTCGACAGTGCTGCATCGGACTTGTTTGTTTTTGACGCTTTTCCGTTCAACGACGACAATCCGCCCGCAAAAACAGAGCCAGCGCCACGGGCGGTGGTGCTGCTCCCGGCACCAAATTACCCCTTCGAATCGCATCTGAGGGTGCTGCGCGGATTGGTTCAAGACACAGCACACACGGCGGTCGACGGCGCCGAGGTCTTCCTCGGCAATACCGAACGCTCGCTTTCGGATTCAAGAGGAGCCTTTGTGCTCGCATTGCGTCTGCCACCCAAGAATGGGCAGATCAAGATCGACGCTGTTGACTCACCGAAAACTCGCCATGGCGAGATTACCGTTACGCTTCCAGATGATCTCGGCAAAAGCAATCTCATCACCATAACTTGAGAGGAACCGGCCATGCCTCAATACCGCAGCCCAGGAGTCTATATCGAAGAGATTGATGCGGGCCCAAAACCGATCGAGGGTGTGAGCACCAGCATTTGCGGCGCCGTCGGCGTGACGGCGCGGGGCCCGACCGACGGAAAGCCGGTGCTCGTGACGAGCTTTGCCGATTTCACCAGAAAGTTTGGCGGATTTTTGCCTGCGCCCGATCCTGCGATCGTCACGAAATGGGTCACAAGCAGGGATGACGGTGGCCGATTTTGGCAATTTCCGCTCGGAGTTAAGGCCTTTTTTGAGAACGGCGGTCAACAGCTTTACATCAAGCGGGTCATTTCCAGCAGTGCTGCCGCGGCCTCCGCCGCGATCTATCAAGGCCTTGTCTCTGAAATCATCAAAGACACGAACAAGAATGCGACCGAACTCACGCTGCGCCACTTGATAAATATCCGTGGCGAGTCGGCAGCCGGCGCCGGCAACGGTTCGGAAATCACTGTAGTTTGGGGAATCGGAAGATCCATCAAAGTAAAGGTTAAGGACATCGACGAGACCAGTGGGAAGATAACCGTTGACACGCCGATTCCGGCTCCTCTTTCGGTCAAAAACAGCGACTATGCGGTAATCCACGATCTGAGCGCCACTGATCCTGCTCACCAAACCCTACTTTTCTCGGCAAAGGCCAAAGGGGCGTGGGGCCAAGACTTAAGGGTTCGAGTCCGCCCCATTGTAGGAGCGACTTATAACTTGCTTGTCGATCCAAGCATCGCTGCAATTGCTCCTGCTACCACGCACATTACAACCGCAGCAGCCGGTACCGATACACTTTCTGTGGACGATATCGCCCATTTCAACAAAGACGATCACATCGTGATCGGCGGAGCCGAGTATACAATCGCGGATCCTCCCGCTGGCACTACCATCAAAGTCGATCGAAGCCTCACTGCAGCAGCCGGGACTGCGATCAGGCAGATACGTAAGGCCAGCAACGGCACCGCGAATATCAGCGTGTGGGGTGGCAGCGCAATTTACGAAAAAGCCATTGTCGAACTCTCCAACGGGCGCGACAAGGAAACTTTCACCGTCGTCAAAACCGCGGGGAATATCGTTACCCTCTCAGCCGTCACGACAAAGCAATATTATGAAGGCCACAAGATCAGGATCGTAGAAGCGGAGGTTACGGTCCAATATGCGCCCAGCAATCAAGTTGTCACCGAGGAAGTTTTCTCCAATCTAAGCCTTTCCGATACCGGCGCCAACTATCTCGGGCGGTTAGTTCCCCAACAATCTAACCTCATTGATGTCGATGCAGCTGGCTTAGCGGTAGGCGCCGATCTCGCAAAATTTCCCGCCGCACAAGGCAAGGGCCAATGGCAACCTCTGGCGAACGGAAACGACGGCACTGACAAACTGACGACAAATGATTTCGTCGGAACGGATGGCGGTCCCGGCAAGCGGACAGGAATAGCCGCCTTCGAGGACATAACAGAAATCTCCATTGTCATCGCGCCTGGCATATGGTCCACCTACGTCCAATCGGCACTGATCACTCAGTGCGAATTGTTGAAGAGCCGATTTGCGATAGTGGATCCACCAGATAATCTCGACATAGAAAACATCCAGGCATTTCGCGCTCCGATCGACACTAAATATGCAGCATTGTATTACCCGTGGGTGGTCGTTCGCGATCCCAGCGTATCCCAAGACGTTGCTATGGCACCGTCGGGCCACATGGCTGGCATCTACGCGCGCGTCGATGCCGACCGGGGCGTCTTCAAAGCTCCGGCCAATGAAGTAATCTTTGGCATTCAGCGTCTTGAGCAAGACATCACTAAACGCGAGCAGGACATCCTCAATCCGGTAAATATTAATGTCCTGCGCTTGTTCCCAAACCGCGGTAACCGGGTCTGGGGCGCGCGCGTTTTGACCTCCGACGCGTCCTGGAAATATGTGCCCGTCCGGCGGCTCTTCATCTATGTCGAGCAATCGATTGACTACGGAACGCAGTGGGTCGTGTTCGAACCCAATGACGAGCCTTTATGGGCGCGCGTTCGCCAGACCATCACCAATTTCTTGACAACGGTCTGGCGCAGCGGTGCCTTGCAGGGGAGCAAGCCGGACGAGGCCTTTTTCGTCAAATGCGATCACACCACCATGACGCAAGACGACATCGACAACGGCCGGCTGATCTGCGTGATCGGCATTGCTCCCGTAAAGCCAGCCGAATTCGTCATCTTCCGCATCCAGCAGAAGACGCTTGACCAGACCACGGCCCAAACGGCCTGACCACTGAAGGAGAAAGAGCATGCCTCCTGTGTTTAGAGCAGATCCCTATGCTGGCCATCAGTTCGAAGTAGTTATCAATGGAATTAGCGATGACGGCACCGCGGTGAAAGGTTCGTTTGCCGAATGCGCGGGACTCGATGTCTCAATGGACCCGATCGAGTATCGTAACGGCAGTGAGGATTTCACGGTCCGGAAAATACCGGGATTGAAGAAATATCCCAACATCACCCTGAAGCGCGGGATCATCGGCGATCTCACATTCTGGAACTGGATTTTGGAAGGCATGAACGGAAAGGTTCATCGCACCGAAGGATCCATCATTCTGCTCGACGAGGCAAAGACCGAGGTCATGCGCTGGCATTTCAAACGCGGCTGGCCGACGAAATGCACGGGTCCAAGCCTCAACGCCAAGAACAACGAGATCGCGATGGAAGCCCTTGAGATCGCGCATGAAGGTCTATCGATCGACGGGCAGGCCGGATGAAGACCCAATTCGCACCAGGCTTCTATTATGAGGCGGTCAGTCAGCCGGCCGAGCCATCGCCCTTGCGCTCGGACGTGGCTGGCTTCCTCGGCCGCACCGCGCGGGGCCCCAGCGGAAAAGCGGTCCGGATCACCGGCTGGCGTGAATTTCAGCTTTTATTTGGTGGGCTGCTGCCGGACGCCGACACGCCGCATGCCGTCCAGGGATATTTTACCAATGGCGGCGAAGTCGCCTATGTCGTGCGTTTGCTGGGCTCGCCTCCGGGCGGCGCTTCCGAGGATCTCAAAGCCTCCGCGTGCTGGGATCTCACCAAGCCGGAAGGAAATAAACCACAATGGCAGTGGGATCCGGTCAAGGCAGGATTTCCGGCGGAAAAGCTCGAAATCAAAGCGACGTCTCCCGGCGTCTGGGCGAACGGGCTGCGTATCAGTGCGCGCTATCGGCAAGAGGGCGCATCAGGGAGACCGGAACTCGACTTGACCATATGCCCCTCGGGAGAAATAGCGGAATATTTGGTCGGAATAGACCCCGCAAACATCGCCGAGCAAGTTAATGATCGCTCCAATTTGATAAGCATCGTCGATCCAGGAAAACCCGGGAAGCGCGATGACACCTACATCGGGCCGCGCCTGTTGAGCTGGCCCGATATTATTCTGAAGAACGGCCTAAAGACGGATCAAGCCGTTTCCATCGGTGACTATAATGCCGGTTTGCAGGTGCTTTTGGACGAGCAAGAAGCCGCATTGATTGCGTTCCCGGACTTGCCCCGCGATCTTGGACAAGAGCAAGCGATATTGTTCCAGCAAGACGCGCTCGCCGACGCGGACGCTTTGCTCGACCGGCAGATCCTTCTCGATCTGCCTGCGCCAGGCTATGACAGCATCAGGGCGAAGGATTGGTCGGCAACGATGCGGCTCGCCGGCGTTCGCGATGCTTTGCGATCTGGCGCTGCCTATCACCCTTGGGTCAACGTTAAGGATCCTTTCGGCGGCACAGTTGCGCCATTGCGGTCGATCCCGCCTTGCGGACACGTCGCTGGCCTCATCAGCCTGTTCGATCGTGAACGCGGGGCGCATTACACGCCCGCCAACGCCACGTTGACGGATGTGCTGGACGTAACCAGGGATTTCACTTTGGCCGAGCGAGCCGCGCTCAATGAGGCAGGGGTCAACCTTCTTCGCTGCTGGCCGGGAAGGGGAGTTCAGGTGTGGGGCGGACGGACGCTCTATCCCGATCCGGAGAGACAGGAGCCCGGTAAACTCTTCCTCGCTCACCGACGGCTAATCCATCGCTTGGTTCGCGCGATCAGGCGTGTGGCCGAGCCCCTGGTGTTCGAGCCCAACGGTCCCGTTCTTTGGCTTACTCTTACCCGCGCGATCACCACCATCCTCGTTGCGGCCTATCGCGGTGGCGGATTGAAGGGTAACCGCCCGGAAGAGGCGTTTCGGGTTCGATGTGACGCGGCCAACAATCCGCCAGAGGCCATCGAACGGAGCGAGACGCTCTGCGAGATCGATTTCGCACCTGCGACGCCAATGGAATTTATCACCTTGCGGGTGTCGGTTTCGGCGAATGGTACATTGGACGTGTTTGAAAAATGATCCAGAGGGCAACGGCCGGAAGCATCTTTTCCGCGGTCGCATAGTGATTTCGGTCTCGCGGCTTGCCTCGGATTTGGATTGATGAGGAGACGATGGACGACGAATTCACCAATTTCCGGTTCGTGGTTACGCTCAATCCGGCAGACGCATATCTGCCTCCCTCGCAAGCCGCGCTGCTCACGGCTTTTCTTGGCGGTGGTTTCCAGGAAGCGAAGGGCTTGGGAGCCGATCTCAAGGTCATGCCCTATCCCGAAGGCGGCAAGACCGATTTCGTGCATCAGCTGCCAGTGCGTCACTCCTGGACTCGGATTTCGCTTCGCCGCGGTTTGGTCCGCGATCCGGGTCTTTGGGCTTGGTATTCAGCTGGTCTCTCCCAATCGCTCGGCGCAAGGCGCGATGGCGCCATCATACTGCTTTCCGAGAGCGGCGAACCGGCGATCTCCTGGACCTTTCATGCTGGCATCGCCGTGAAATGGACTGGACCGGAATTCTCCGCGACGCAGGCCGGCATCGCCATCGAGGGGCTCGAGATTGCGCATCATGGTTTGCAGCAAGCCGCGCATTTCCACTGAAGAGGAGTGATCCGCTTGGTTACGATTCAAAGTCTTGAAGTTCGTTTCGAAGTGGAAGGCGAGAGCGACGAGCGCGTCTTTGCGCATCTTTTCGCGCAGCATATCCGGCGCTGGCATCAGGAGGAATGCGATCGCAAGACTCGCGATCGCTTGTCGAAGGAGCAGCGCTCCTTGGGCGACCGTGGGGCGGAGGAGGATCGATAATGCCAATTGCGATTTCCGCGGCAGATTCAGGCCCCCCTCCGGCTCGACTGGAAATTGTGCGTCCGGTCATTCCTTACCCCGGAAACGTCATTCCGTTAAAATTCAATCCCACAGACTACAAGCTTCAAAAGGGAAACAACTTTTCCGAGATCGCCATCCCCGGCTTAGAATCGCCGCCAATTCAATTCGTTCGCGGCGGCGCCGAGAAACTGAGCGTCGAAGTTCTCGTTGACTCTTCCGATACACTCAAGGATGTGCGGGATCTCTACGTCGATAAGCTGCGGGCGTTAATGAATCTCAATATCGAGCTGCATGCGCCGCCGATCTTACGCTTCGTGTGGGACCGGCAAATTTTTGTTGGCGTTCTGGAAGGCCTCGACGTCAGCTACATCCTGTTTACCCCGGAAGGCGTGCCTTTAAGAGCGAAGCTCGGCGTGACGATGAAAGAGTATCGTCCCGCGGCGGTGCAAGTAAAGGAGCGACCAACAGCCTCACCAGATTTCGACAAGACGTGGGTGGTGCGCAGCAGCGACACTTTGTCGAGCATTGCTGGCGCGGTCTATCGGGACAGTGGCCAATGGCGAGCAATCGCCAAAGAAAATGACATCGTCGATCCACGCCGACTGACGGCCGGGCAAGTCCTGTCCCTGCCGAGGCTGCAATAAGGGAGCCGTTGCATGCCACTGAACCTCTCGACTCGTCAATCTGGCCTTCCGGCGGTCGATTATTATGCTCCGAACTTTAAGGTTGAGGTTGAAGGCCGCGAACTAGATCCTGAATCCAAGGGCGACATCCTGGACGTCAAAGTCTCCATGGACATCGACAACCTCACGAGCTTTGATCTGACGGTCAACAATTGGGACGACAAGAGGTTTGGGTTCAAATACAGCGACACCCAGATTTTTGATGTCGGCAACCGCGTGCATATTCGTATGGGTTACGCGGACGATCTGCGCTTCATGGCCAGCGGCATCATCAGCACTCTCACGCCAAAATTTCCGGAGTCTGGCCCGCCCACCCTCGGCGTGACCGGGCTCGATCCAATGCTCAAGCTGCGAGACCGCAAGCCAGTTGGTTCGGAGCAAAAGAAATTTGTCGACATGACAGACTGGCAGATCGCTCAGCTCATCGCGGCGCGCAACCACCTTGAAGTCAAGGTAACTGAGGCCGGCCCGCGACATCCGCTTGTCATTCAGAAAAACCAGGATGACGCAAAGTTCCTGATGGAGCGCGCCAAGCGGATCGATTTCGACTGTTACATCCGAGTCGACCCCGATAACGGCAAAGATACACTGTATTTCACCCGGCCAACTGATGGCAGGGATGGCAGCAAGATACGCATCTATGTATTCGAATGGGGCAAGAGCCTCATCAATTTTAATCCCAAGCTCAATCTCGGGCAGCAGGTCAGCAAGGTAACAGTTAGGGCATGGAATCCGCGCACGAAGAGCGAGATCACTTACACCGTCGGTCCGGACGATTTACCAAAAACCGGAGGCGGCGAATCCGGACCAGCGTTGGCGGCCGCGAGGCTGAATGGCAAGCAGGACATCGTCGTTGATCGACCGGTCGCCTCGGTGCAGGAAGCGCGCGAATTGGCGCTCAGCCTTCTGCGTGAGCGCGCCTATTCATATCTCACCGGCTCCGGCCAAGTGATCGGCATCCCCGATCTGCGGCCGGGCGACAATATCGAACTGCAAGGCCTCGGGAAGCGATTCAGTGGCGAATATTACGTCACCAAGGTCGAGCATAGTTTGGGCGGCAGCGGTTATTTGACCCAATTCGAAGTGCGCAGCCTATCCGACAGAGGCACCCAATGAGCGCTCTCGTAGCCCGCAGCAGCTCCACCGATCAACGCTACTTCGGCGTTTACGAAGGAATCGTGTCCAATGTGAATGATCCGGAAAGCGAAGGCCGCGTCAAGATCAAAATGCCGTGGTTCGATCCGCAAATGGAGACAGAATGGTGCCGTGTTCGCCAATTCTACGCAGGCAATGGATATGGCGCCTTCTTCGTGCCCAATGTCGGCGACGAGGTCCTCATCTCATTTATCCAGGGCGACATGCGCCAGCCGATTGTTCTAGGGGGCCTTTATAATGGCGCCGACAAGCCGCCGACGAAAGATCCGCGTGAGCGCATGATCTGTTCCAGAAACGGCCACAAGATCCACTTCGTTGATAGCACGCCATCGAGCGGCGACATGGGCGCTCTCATTATCGAGGATGCGCACGGCAATCGCATTACACTCTCAAACGGCAAGATTTCGCTCACCGAATCTGCCATCGTGGAAATCAAGGCGCCCATTGTCACCATCAATGGCCGCGTCGTGCAACTCAACCCAAGTCCGATCTGAGAATCGCCATGCTGCGCATAGACGTCGTGCTCTCTGCCGATATC
>CAYWHF010000043.1:1564-10788 GCA_964457695.1 uncultured Methylocapsa sp. | reverse complement strand
CATCCATGCAAGTCAGGATGGCAAACCGCCGCGCGGGCGGCAGGGCCAATTGCGATTTGGCGCCAAAATTAGCCGCATAGGCCTCATTGGCCTTCAAAACTTCCTGCAGAATACCCATTGTTGTGGTCCTCCCGGAACGATGCGCTAAGCTGGTCTTCGCCCGCCTAGACTTTTTATTGGGACCGCGACTATATCGCGCGGCTTCGGTCGCCCGAAACACATCCTTGTGATCGATGCGTCCGGAAACGGTTCGTTCGGCGAATGGTGCGGGCCTTAAAAGCGCTCGCGCGGTTGCGCTGTAAAGGCCTGGATCTGTTTTGACGGATACTGCGCGATGGATTCGCGAACTGCCATTCATCTCTTGGTGGCAGGTTTGGCGAGCAGTCCGCTTTTGTCATTGATCGCCTCGGGGCGTTTGCAAGGACGCCCGTCGCTAGCAACGGGCTATGGCGACCGCCTCCGGCGGCGGCCCCGTAGCCCGTCGTATTTCAGATGCCCTTTCAGGGGCCGTCATTGACATAACCGGAGCCGCCTCGCCGGTCCATGTCCGCCGAAAGATGAATGGCGATCCCCGGGCGATGACCAGGCGATGACCCGGGGACCGACATTGTCAGAAGGGGTTAAATCCGGGCTTTTACGGTTGCGCGAAATGGCCAAAAGTCTCGACGACCTTTTCATAAACCGGCCGCTTAAAAGGAACAATCAATTCGGCAAGGCGGCCAATGGTCTCCCACCGCCAAGCATCAAATTCGGGTTTGTGGCCGCCGGCCGGCTCGATGATGTCGATTTCGCTTTCGTGGCCGTCAAAGCGCAGCGCGAACCATTTTTGCCGCTGCCCGCGAAACCGGCCCATTGCGAATTTCTTCGACACGTCCCCCGGCAGATCGTAGCAGTACCACTCTGGCGACTCTGCCAGAAAGGTGGTGGACGATATGTTGGTTTCCTCACGCAGCTCACGCAACGCGGCCTGATATGGGTCTTCTCCCGTGTCAATCCCTCCCTGCGGCATTTGCCATTCGTAGCCTTGCCGCAGATGTTCGGGTATGTTTTCCTTCCGGCGGCGTCCGACGAAGACGAGCCCGGCTGGATTGAAAAGCATGATCCCGACGCAAGGGCGGTAGCCGGCAGGCTCCATCGCCGCGCTCATCTCGCAGGCGATGATTCCGCCAGGCCGCCTTGCTGATTTGGCATCGCGGCGCTGAGCGGTATCAGCGATACGCCTCGCGACTCAAGCGCCCGGGCTAAGCGTCCGATTACCGCAATTGAAGAGGGGAGCGCATTCGCAACGCCGATCGCAACGCCCTTGTTGCGAGCGATTGCTTCGAGCCGCGCCAGGGCCGCCTCGAGGGCCTCCGGTTGCGCCGTTGAGTCGAGGACAATATCGGCCCGCGCGGCAGCAAGACCTTGATTTGCCGCAAGCATCACCGCGATGGTCTGAGAGGATGACCCATCATCGAGGTAAAATAACCCGCGTGCAGCAACCTCCCGCAAGACCGGATTGAGGGCCTTTTCATCCGCCGTAAATCTCCCGCCCAAGAAATTCATGACTCCCGCATAGCCTGTGAACCGGCTCATCAGCCAAGTCAGATTGTCGATATTGGCGGCTGTTCCGGCGCCCGCGAGAAGCGCGTGCGCGCCTGGATCGTCGCGGGGAAAATCAAAAGGCTCCATCGGAATTTGCAGGACAATTTCGTGCCCCGCCTCACGGGCGAGGGCGGTTAGCCGCGCAAGACTGGAACCGTAAGGCGCAAAGCCCAGCGTGACTTCAGCCGGCAATGCTGGAATCGCGCGTTCGGTGGCGCGCGTGGAAAGTCCCATGCCGCCTACTACGAGCACAATGCGCGGCGCTCGCGGCTCTCCCCCCGAGGAAAATGCGGGGCGGGCATAAACCTTGGACGGCCGCGCGCCATCAGTTCCTATACGCGGGAGGGGACCATACCGCGACTGCTCGATAAGTCGCGGATCGGCTGCCGCGGCGGTGCCGGCACTCAGTGCTTTTGCGACGTCGATGACGAGTGGCCCGGGCGCGCCCACGCCGTCGGCACGAACGATTTTTACCCCGGTCTGCTTTTCGATGGCCTCCGCTCCCGTTGTTACAGGCTCGGCAGGCTCACGAGCAGAAGTCACATGCGAAGCACGCCCTGCGCCATTTTCTTCCTTCAACCCGGAAGGCAAAGCTACTCTTTCCGTGCTAGCGTTGGGCACGGGCGCTTGAAATGCAGGTCCCGCCGGTCGCGAAATATTTGCACTCTTCGCCGCGTCTGCCGCGGGCGGCCTGATCCGCTCCACCAATGGCGAAGTAAAGGCGGCGGCCAGGCCAGCACCGCAAAGGACTGCCGCAACCGCAATTGCCTTCCCGCGCGATGATCGCTCGCGAACCGGGTCTTGGCCTAAAGGAGCGTTCAAATCGTCATGCCACATGCCGCTTACCAGACCTTGGCACAGATAAAAATCTGCACGGCCGCCGCGGTGTCACCCGCCAAGAAGCGCGCACGACACCGCGACTCCCGGGCTCCTTCCGCGAACGACTGCGCGATGCTGCGTTCTGCGCGCCGCGCTCCCCGAAGGCCGGACCCGCAATCGCCGCCGCGGAATAACATGATGGAATGCGGCAAACTTCGGTCGCAGTCCTCCCCGCCATGACTCAACCGCTTCCTGACCGCGCCGGAGGAGACGGAGGGGCCCGCCAATCGTCATTCATCTGACTATGCGCCTGATGAGACAGAGAGAAATTTCTCGGGAGCGGAGGCAAAGTTCAGTCCCCGTGAGCGCTGGAGCTTACGCAACTTTCCCTTGCATCTTCGCGAACAAGGCTTGCGCGGAGCCGTCCCTCCTGCTTACGGCCATCCTTCAAATTGGCCGCCAGGGCCGGATGGTTAATTCGGAACCTTCACTTCCTCTTTGTTAGGCGCCGAAGTCACTTTCGCGTCGCCTATATCCGGCGCTGATACGACATTGCTCGCTTTGAAAACCCCCCGGAGAATATCTTCAGCAGCAATCAATTGCTTGTCCTTTTTTGGATCGGGAGGGACATAGGCTTGTGAGCCTCCCTTTTCGTCGTCACCATTTTTCAAATGGCCCTTTAGCGAAGCTTCTCCCTTGGTGTCATCTTTGCCTTTGAACTCATCCGGCACGTCCTGCAGCACGGCCACATCCGGTTCGATCCCCTTTGCCTGGATCGAGCGGCCGGACGGCGTGTAGTAGCGCGCCGTGGTCAGCCGAACCGCCCCATTATTCTGGCCGAGCGGGATGATTGTCTGGACCGATCCTTTGCCGAAGGAGCGGGTGCCAAGAACCGTCGCGCGCTTGTGATCCTGCAAGGCGCCGGCGACGATTTCCGAAGCCGATGCCGAGCCGCCATTGATCAGGACGACCACGGGCTTGCCTTTCGACAAGTCTCCCGGGTGGGCATTGTAGCGCATCGTCTCATCGGGATTGCGGCCTCGTGTAGAAACGATTTCACCGCGATCGAGGAAGCAATTGACCACCGCGATTGACTGATCGAGCAACCCGCCCGGATTGTTGCGCAGGTCAAGAATATAACCTTTGAACTTGGCGGCCGGGATTTCCGCTTGGAATTTTTGAATCTCCGCGCGAACCCCATCGAAAGTCTGCTCGTTAAATTGTGTTATTCGAATGTAGCCGATGTCCTCGCCTTCCGGATGCGCGCGGACCGATTTGATCTGAATTACCGCGCGGGTGAGCTTAATATCTTGCGGATCCTTATTGGCGCCGCGAACAATCTTGAGCGTTACGGATGTGTCTGGCGCGCCGCGCATCTTATCGACTGCCTGGTTAAGGCTCAGGCCCTGGACACTTTCTCCATCGATGGCTGTGATAATGTCGCCGGACATTATTCCCGCGCGCGAAGCCGGAGTGTCGTCGATTGGCGTAACAACCTTGATGAGCCCGTCCTCCTGGGTGACCTCGATGCCTAACCCGCCAAATTCTCCTCGCGTCTGGACCTGCATGTCGTGGAAGCTCTTGGCATCCATATAGCTCGAATGCGGATCGAGCGAGGTGAGCATGCCATTGATCGCAGACTCGATCAGCTTTTGCTCATCCGGCCGCTCGACGTAATCCGAGCGGATTTTTTCGAAAACATCGCCGAAGAGGTTGAGATTGCGGTAGGTGTCCGAGGCAGCCGCACGCGCCGTCGATGCCGGAAAAACGGGTGCCCTCATGGCGGCAACAACAAGCCCCGCGCCGAGAGCACCACCCAGCATTAAAAGAATCAGTCTGCGCATCATCCGCGAACCTTTTGCATTTCCGCTTTTGCCCACCAGGGACCGGGGTCAATCGCAACCCCGTCCTTACGAAATTCCACATAAAGAACGGGCTCGACCGCCCCCACAGCAATAGCCGCAGCCGTCTTCACGGAGCTATCCCCCATGACGGCGACGGGCTCGCCGGCGAGAACGAATTGCCCGACATTTACGTTGATCTTGTCCATTCCAGCAAGAACTATATAGTAGCCCTGTCCAGCATTGACGATTAAAAGTTGTCCATAGCTGCGATAGGGGCCGGCAAAGGACACCCAGCCATCGCAAGGTGCGGTGACCAGGGCTTCGCTTCGGGTCGTGATCAGCAGGCCTTTTTCAGGGGCGCCATAGGCGTCGCGGCTCCCGTAGCCGCGCTGGATAATGCCATTCACCGGGAACGGCAGGAGACCCTTTGTATCGGCAAAGGCGGCGGCTGGCGCGAGCCTCGCCGGGTCCTTGAATGGCGCGTTTCTCGTGCTATCCGCGGAGGGCGCCGTTTCCGCCGCGCGCTGCTGCCGCATCGCATCCGCCTTGCGTGCGGCTTCGGCGCCGCGTGCGGCGGCGCTGATCTCGGTTTCCATGCGCGCGATGAGATCCTTGAGGCTTGCCGCCTGCTTGGCGAGTTCGAGAGCTCGTTCTCGCTCGGTATCGAGCGCCTTTTCGGCGGCAAAAAGAGCGGACTGCCGCGCTTCCACAAGAGCGGCCAATCGCTGACGTTCCGCACGAAGCTTTGCAACGTCATTCGAAAGCCTCTCGCGTTCGGACGCAATCGATTGCCGCAACTGCAACAGATCGGAAAGGTCTGATGCAAGCGCTTCGGTTTCGCTCCGCATTTCCGGCAATACAGAACCAAGCAGCATCGAGGTTCTGATGGCGGCGAGCATGTCCTCCGGCGCAGCCAGAAGCGCAGGCGGCGGCTTGCGCCCCATCCGCTGCAGAGACGCAAGCACCTCGGCAATGACCGCCTGCCGGCCGGTAAGGGAGCGCTTAATCGCGTCCTCTGACCCGGTCAGCGTGTCGAGCCTTGCTTCGGTCTCGCTGATTTTTCGTTCGGTGGCATTGACATCCTTCGTTGCATTCAATAGCGCAGCCGTGAGCTTTGCCCGGTCGGCGCGAATCAACGCGATCTCGGCTTCGATCTTCTGGCGCTGGTCTTGCGATGTTTCGAGGGAATTCTCCATGCCGCGCAGCTCAAGCCGGCGGCTAATCAGTTCAGAGTCTTTTTTCTCAACGTTTTGCGCTTCCGGCTGGCCGGTTTGCGCCGCAAGGCAGGCGGACGCAAAGCAGCCGAGGAAAACCGAGAGCGTGGCGGAACGTGCCGCCCCAGCCGACGCAAACCGAAACTGCTGTACAAAAAACGCCACGCAGGTCCTTTTACCGCCGAGACGCAAAGACTAGCGGCAATTACTCATTTCCGATGGTCATGCAACAGAGGAAAGTGGCGCCGTCGAGGCAAAACGGCAAAATTAAGAAATCAATCGCGGTCATAAGGATGAACGGAGCCCGCCGGGCGGCGTGGCCCCGCTTGGTTTGGCGCGGGCCACCTCCCCCGGGTCCAGCCCGGATCGCCGGAGGAAAGCCAGCAAAATGCCTATACAACCAAGGCCGCGTCAGCCCGCGCAGCGCTCGCCCGGCCGGTCGAGACTCCACATTTTTTCGAGGTTGTAGAATTGCCTGACCTCGGGCCGAAAAATATGGACGATAACATCGGCACCATCCACCAGTACCCAATCGCAATACCGCAAGCCTTCGACGCGCGGAGGTTTTTGCTGGTTGCCCTTGAACGCGCCGATCACACGTTCGGCAATCGCCCCGACGTGCACGTTGGAGCGTCCGCTTGCGATGATCATCATGTCGGCGAGGGTGGTTTTGCCATGCAGGTCGATAGCGACGATGTCCTCGGCCTTAGCATCGTCGAGACATGTCAAGACAGTCTGCACAAGGGGTCCGGTTTCGAGCGGGGCTCGCCCAGGAACCGGGTGGAGCGGCGGGGCCGCCGCTTCCGCTAGAGTCGCAGTTAACAGAGTGCTGATCCTCCAAATACCCCGCCTTTCGGCCGAGCGTAGGGTATAGATGGCGCAAAATCGCGGCGATTTCAACAGGGGGTTGGAGACGACGCCCGGCCGTGCTTTGGATGAGGACGATGTCCCCGGTTTTCCTTTCCGAGCAAGCGGCCCACTATACCTTTGCGAAAGCGTTTCCGAAACTCTGGGTGAACTGGAAACGCCGCATATCTCATCTCACGCCTCGGTACCTCGCCAGGGACCTTGGCGAGCAAACAGCTACAAAGCTTTGTTTTTTTTCAAAAAATCCCTACATCGCACGGAAATCCGGACCGGCTGTATGAGATCGATTTGGTCATGGTTTGGCACCACTGCCGGAAAGTACGAAACCGTCACGAAAGAAACGCTATCGAACGATTGGCAACGGGGCGAGGCGCGGACCGCACTCTGATACCGGGCAAATCTCCGGTGTCAGCTTCCCAAAAAGTACCTTATCGCAAGGATGCCGCCGCCTTTCGGGGTACGCTTATGAGTGGTAAGGTTTGCTCCCTGAAAATAGGGAGCAGAAGCGTGGCCGTGCAAGGGACCATCGGCGGCGATGCAGCAAGGACCATGGGGCATTGACCCCGCCGCCGACCATCCAAAGGTGATCACCTCCCCCGCGGTGATCTTTGCGGCCTTTGTGGTTCTCGGTTTCATCCTCGATTGGCTCTGGCCTATGCCATTTCTGCCGGAGGGCTGGAGCCTCGTCATAGGGTTTTTTCTCAGCTTCATCGCGGTCAACGTTAAGATGTACGCGGTGCGTGAATTGGTCCGGCTTAAAACCAATCTTAACGTCCGCAAGCCCGCGAACGCAATCGCGACCGAGTGGCCCTATAGCGTCAGCCGCAATCCGGTTTACGCCGGCATCCTCTTGCTCAACATCGGCATCGCTTGCTTCGTCAATGCCTTGGAGATTTTGCTTCTCACTCCCGTGCTCGCATTGGTCTTGCAAAAAGGCGTGATCGAACCGGAAGAAGCCTATCTCGAACAAAAATTTGGTGACACCTATTTGCGCTACAAAGCCAAGGTCCGCCGCCGGATCTAACCACCGCCAAGCACCTATACTAAATCCCGTTCCTTGATGACACACAGAAACATCACCCGGCGAGTTTTTCTCGGCCAACCGCTGGCGAGCGCTTTTGCTCTGCCCGCGCGAGGCGAAGTGCCGGCCCCGCAAGACGGCTTCCATATCCTTGAAGCGCGCGAGGGAAAATTGCCGCTCTTGCCCGGTCCAGCCATGCCCGCCGCCATTTGGGGCTACGGCGGCGCGGTGCCCGGTCCGCTGTTGCGCTTCAAAAAAGGCGAGGAGGTCAAAGTCAGGCTCATCAATAAACTCCCGCAGCCGGCGAGCCTGAGCTGGCATGGCGTCAGAATCGCCAATCCGATGGACGGCGTTGCCGGCCTCACGCAAGAGCCGGTGCCGCCAAACGGCAGTTTCGACTACCGTTTTACGCCGCCCGACAGCGGGCTTTTTTGGTATCATCCGCACGTCTTGCCTTTTCTTGACGAGCAGGTCGTGCGCGGGCTCTATGGCGTCATGATCGTCGACGAGCCGGCGCCGCCCATAGCCGATCGCGACATGCTCGTCGTCCTTGGCGAATGGGACCTAGACGACAAAGGCCAGATCATGTTGGCCGATGCCATTCGAGCAGACAGCACCAAACCTTTCGTTACTGTTAACGGGCGCACTGTGCCGGCCGAAGAAGTTTTGCTGCCTTCGTCGCGCCTGAGGCTGCGAATCGTCAACGCCTGCACAAAACATATGGTGATCGCCTTTGCCGGGCTCACGCCATCGGTGCTTGCGATCGATAGCCAGCCTTGCGAAGTTTTCGAGGCCGCGAATAATAAGATTCCGCTTGCGCCCGGCGCGCGCTTCGATGTCATGGCCGATTTGCCACGTGACCCTGGTGCCGGTGCGAGTGTGAGGCTGCTTGGCGATCATGAGCCGGACCGCGTCCTTCTTGTTTTCAAGACCGCCGGGAGCCAGCGCACCCCTTTGCCGCCTATTGAGTCGCTGCCGCAAAACCCACTGCTACCCACACAAATCAAGCTCGAACACTCGCAAAGATTCAATATTATAATTGAGGCGATTGCGAGCGCGGGATCCCAACCTGCCCAAGCACCAGCGGAAACCCAGCCAGCCGTCATTACACTAAACGGCAAGGTCTTCAGCGGATTTACGTCACCGCCACTTTTCACGCTCAAGCGCAAAACGCCGGTAACGCTCGGCTTTACGAACCGTACGAGGAACGTCCAAGCAATACAGGTGCACGGGCACGCCATGCGCATTCTCCACGATCTCGACGACGGCTGGGAGCCCTATTGGCGCGACACGCTTCTCCTTGCGGAAGGCAAGACCAAACATGTTGCCTTCGTCGCCGACAATCCAGGCAAATGGGCCATCGAATGCCTCGCAACAGGGCGCCACGCTACAACCATGGCAAGTTGGTTCGAGATCACCTAAATAAAGTTCAATAAACCCTGCACGGGCCGTGGTTTATTGACGAAGCGAACGGCTGTACCATCGGCCACCGTATTAGCGAATTTCATTGTAGATGGAGAATGTTCGATTTCCCTCTTTGAATTCAAAGAATTGAACGCAATAAGAGCAAAGGCAGATAAATATGGGCGGTTTGGTTTTTCTCGGCGGACTCATCGCGATCGCTCTTGCGATCGCCGATCATATTCACCGGCTCAGTCTACCGGTCGGTTTCGTCTATAGCCCCCTCTTCTGGTTCGGCTATGTCGGCGTTTTGACCGCCGTAACCATCATAAAGTTTGTCCGGCAGCAAGAGGTGCTCGTCGTCGAGCGGCTCGGACGCTACAACCGGACGCTCACCGCCGGAATCAACATCGTTTGGCCGGCCGTCGAGCGCGTGGCTTATGTCTTCGACATGCGCGAGCAGGTCATGGACGT
>CAYWHF010000043.1:0-1464 GCA_964457695.1 uncultured Methylocapsa sp. | reverse complement strand
CGGCCGTCGAGCGCGTGGCTTATGTCTTCGACATGCGCGAGCAGGTCATGGACGTTCCCGCACAGGACGCCATCACGAAGGACAATGCCACGGTAACGATCGACGGCATTCTTTACTACAAAATCGTGCACGCCAAGGACGCCGCCTACGGCGCGCAGGACATAAGACGAGCAATCATCAACCTCGCCCAGACAACCATGCGCTCCGCCATTGGCTCGATGGAGCTCGACAAGACTTTTGAGCAGCGCGCCGAAATCAACGACAAGGTCGTCAAGGCTGTCGCCGAGGCCGCGCAATCGTGGGGCGCTCAGGTCACACGCTACGAGATCAAGGACATCAAGATGCCGCGCTCTCTACTCGAATCCATGGAGCGGCAGATGAAAGCCGAGCGCGACAAACGCGCCGTTGTTCTTGAGTCGGAAGGCGTCAAACAGTCGCAGATAAACCGTGCCGATGGCGACCGCCAGGCGGCAATCCTACGCTCGGAAGGCGAGCAGCAAGCAGCGATCAACGTCGCCCAAGGCCAGGCGGAAGCGATCAGGCTGGTTCGCGAGCAGATCAAGCAGGAGGGCGGCGAAGAAGCCGTCCAGCTCGAAGTCGCAAAGGCGGCACTGGAGCAATATGGCAAGCTCGCCAAGCAAAACAATTCTCTCATCATCATGGGCGACAATGCGGACCCGAGCGGATGGCTTGCCAAGGCAATGGCGGTTCTCAAAACCGCGGGCGCCTCCCCTCCCCCGCCGCCAGCCCCTGTGCGTCCTTGGCAAGTCAGCGAGAGAGGCCAAGATGGACGGGATCATTGACGATCCGGCGATCTTCTTTCTCGTCGCCGGGCTGATAGTTTTGGGTATCGACATTTTTGTGATCGGGCTTTCGCCCTTAATGTTTGTGGCGGCGGGAGCGCTTGCGACAGGCGCGCTCTTGTTCCTCGCGGGGTGGAATGGCGGCATCCTTTACCTTGCCGGTTGGCATCCGGGATTTCTCGAGGCTCTTGCGATTTGCGCCGCCATAAGTCTGGCGCTTGCGATCATTGGGAGACGGCCGCTCCAAAAGTTTCAAAACGCCAATATTAAGGAAGATCGAAGCAGCGATCTCATCGGGCGCGAATTGGTGACCACGCAGGACGTCACGAAGACGGATGGCTGGGTTTTTTGGTCCGGCACGCAATGGCAGGCCCGCTTGGCTGGCAATGTCGCGGCCGATCGCGTCGGACCCGGCGTGCGCATGCAAGTGGTGGAAGTGAAAAACCTTGCACTGATCCTGCGCCCAACCGACTGAGCGCTGAGAGCCCTGGCTCAAAGCGGTATAGAAAGCCCGCGCCCAAAACATCGAAGTCTCGCGGCGGCAAATCGCACAAGCTGGGACGCTATTAACAGTTTAGAATCATTCCAAAAATGTTTCACGTGAAACGAGACCTGGGCGCGGTGGGGCCGGTTGAAGCAGAACAAAAAATGGCGGCCTGCG
>CAYWHF010000042.1:5626-10806 GCA_964457695.1 uncultured Methylocapsa sp. | reverse complement strand
CCAAACAGGGCATTAGCCGCAAACAGCGTCAGCTCGGCAGCTTCCCGTCCGGCGTCGACTTGTCGATCGCAGTGGGCAGATATTTAGCCAGCATTTCCGAGACCTTGTCGACGGGGATACCAAATTTAGCCCCAAGATCCTTGACCGTCTGCGAGCCTAAAGCCTGCTGGATCTGGTCAGCGGTGATGGGAAGATTGGGGCCTGTACCCACCCACGACTTGGCATGCTGGCCAAGGCCCGTCTTCTCGAACTCCGCGACGACGCCCTGGATTCCGCCATGCTTCTCGATGTAGCCGTTGACGAGAGACAGAGCCTCCGCGCCGATGACACCACCTAACATTCCATCCAAAAGACCCATTTTTTCCTCCCTGGAAAGAAGCAGAGCTCCCGCCGCCCTGCGGGATAAACGCGCAACGGGTCCTTAGCGTTGCGCGCATGGGCCAAAAAAGACCTCAACCTTGAGCAAAGGCGGTTTCGGAGTGTGTGCGTGACAGCTTTGTGACAACGGGCGAGCGCCGCTTCGGCAAGGCGCGGCCGCGTCGCTTGCGCGCCTCCCGCCCGCGTCAGGGGTTTAGGTCAGGCCGGAAACGGCGGCAACCAAAACCGCGCCGAGCACAAAGCCTATCATGCCGATCACGGGAAAAACAGCACTCTGCCAGCCGGTCTGGCGCTCACGTTATCTCCGTGAGCCGCCCGTGCCAGCGCCGTGTCGAACGACCCCGACCCAAGCAAAGCATGCACGCGCCCAATAGTGCCAGCGCAGATCGCCGCTGTAACAATGCGAAAAACGCGCGTCGCGCCTTCGCCATGATTGCTTCCCTCCCTCATCGAACGCACTTAAATCACCAGCCCAAGTCCGATTACCGCCATCGGCGGTGAATCTTGCCTTCAGCCGCAACCTGCGTTTTTTGCCGACCTTGTCGATACTTTGGTACTGACTTCTAGCCTTTCCAGTGGTAAAGTAATACCAAATTAAAAATTGCATTACAGGAATCAAATGGCTGCGACGGTCACGCGCAAGGGACAAGTCACGATCCCTAAACCGGTCCGCGATCTTCTTGAAATTAAACCCGGCAGCAAGGTTGATTTCAAGCGGGGAGCAGATGGCCGCATCATCCTTGTCAAGGTCGATGGGCGGCAGCGGCCGAGCCGTTTCGCGCGCCTGCGCGGTCACGCTGGCAAGGGGCTTACGACTGCCGCCATTATGGCGTTGACGCGCGGCGACAGCTGACGTGACGCTGGTCGATACGAATGTTCTTCTCGATCTGGTAACGGATGACCCGGATTGGGGGGAATGGTCGATCGCCAGGCTGGAAGAGGCAGCGCTCAAGGGACCGCTTTATATCAACGACATCGTCTACGCCGAACTCTCGGTTCGCTATGGCCGGATCGAGGATCTTGAGGCGATGCTTGAAGATGCCGCGATTGCGATTGCGGCCCCGCCACGCGCGGCGCTCTTCCTCGCCGGAAAGGTATTCGTGCAGTACCGGGAATCCGGCGGAACGCGAACGGGCGTGCTTCCAGATTTCTTTATCGGCGCTCACGCCACAGTGACGGGTATCCCGCTGCTGACACGCGACAGCCGAAGGTATAGAACCTATTTTCCGGCGTTGGAACTCATCGCGCCGGAGTAACAGCCTCACAAGCCGTCTGTGTCCGTTCCGTTACGGGCGGCTGTCCACCATTTGGCTCCACGGCGGGCTGCGCTATTATGGCGTTCCCCTGTGCGACTCGGGCGTTGTCTCGTGAGCGAAGCTTCCATATTCCATCCGGCGGTTGAAGCCTGGTTTTTCCGTCAGTTCAGCGCGCCTACCCCGGCCCAGGCCGAAGCATGGCCCGCCATCCAGGCAGGCGAGCATGTCTTGCTCGCCGCGCCGACGGGCTCGGGCAAGACGCTCGCGGCTTTTCTCGCCGCAATCGATTCGCTCGTGCGCCAAGGGCTTGAAGGCGAGCTAAAAGACGAAACCCAGATCGTCTATGTTTCGCCCCTCAAAGCTTTGTCGAACGATATCGAGAAAAATCTTGCCGCGCCGCTCAAAGGCATAAGCGAAGAGTTGCGGCGTCTAAATCTGCCCGGTGTCGAAATCCGCACCTTGGTGCGCACGGGCGATACGCCGCAGAGCGAACGCAGCGCGATGCGCCGCCGCCCGCCCCATATCCTCGTCACCACGCCGGAGTCGCTCTACATATTGCTCACGTCGGTTTCGGGCCGCGATATGCTGGCGAAGGCAAGAACGGTGATCGTCGACGAAATCCACGCGCTTGCGCCAAATAAGCGCGGGGCGCATTTGGCGCTCTCCCTTGAACGTTTGGCGGCACTTTGCGGCCCGAACCTCACGCGCGCCGGTTTGTCGGCGACAGCAAAACCAATCGAAGATATCGCCCATTTTTTGGTTGGGGCTCGAAGCGCCGCGTGCAAAATCATCGACACGGGCCATCGCCGCGCGCGCGACCTCGCAATCGAATTGCCGCCCTCACCGCTCGAATCCGTGATGTCCGGCGAAGTCTGGGAGCAGGTCTATGACCGGCTGACTGAGCTCGTCGAGGACCATCGCAGCACTTTGATTTTTGTGAATACCCGCCGAATGGCCGAGCGGGCCGCGCGCGCCCTTAGCGAGCGCCTGGGCACGAGCCAGGTGACCGCCCATCATGGGAGCCTCGCTAAGGAGCAGCGGCTCGACGCCGAACAGCGCCTAAAACACGGAAAACTCAAAGCGATTGTTGCGACCGCCTCGCTCGAACTTGGCATCGACATCGGCGATGTCGAATTGGTTTGCCAGCTTGGCTCGCCGCGTTCCATTGCCGCGTTCCTGCAACGCGTCGGGCGATCGGGACATGCGGTCAATGGCACGCCGAAGGGCAGGGTGTTTCCTCTTTCGCGCGACGACCTTGCGGAATGCGCGGCGCTGCTGGACAGCGTCCGCCGCGGCGAGCTTGATCTCGTAGCGATCCCCGAACAGCCGCTCGATGTCCTCGCGCAGCAGATCGCGGCGGAAGTTACGGCAAAGGAATGGCGCGAAAGCGAACTGTTCGACTTGGTGCGCCGCGCTTGGCCCTATCGCAATTTGACGCACGATGATTTTGCCGAAGTGGTGGCGATGCTCGCGGAAGGCTTTAGCACGCGCCGCGGCCGGCGCGGCGCTCTCATCCACCATGATGCGGTTAATCGCATGTTGCGCGGGCGGCGAGGCACACGCTTGACCGCGGTGACATCGGGCGGCGCGATCCCCGAAAACGCCGACTACCGCGTGGTACTTGAGCCGGAAAATCAATTCATCGGCAGCGTGCATGAAGATTTTGCGGTCGAAAGCATGAAGGGGGATATTTTTCAACTCGGCAACCAATCCTATTGCATTTTGCGCGTTGAGCGCGGCACGGTCCGGGTGGCGGACGCGCATGGAATGCCGCCGACCATTCCTTTTTGGCTTGGCGAAGCGCCGGGACGCACCAATGAACTGTCGTACTCAGTTTCACGTTTGCGGGCGGAGGTCGCGGAGCGGCTACAGCTGGATTCGACCGGCAAAAGTGCCCTAAATTGGCTTTCGGGCGAAGCCGGCCTTTCTGAGCTTGCAGCACAAGAACTCCTCGCCTATCTCGCTGCGGGCAAGGCGGCGCTTGGCTCTCTGCCGACGCAAGACACGCTCGTCTTCGAGCGGTTCTTCGATGAATCAGGCGGCATGCAGCTCGTCATCCATTCGCCTTACGGCGTGAGGATTAACCGCGCATGGGGGCTCGCGCTTCGCAAGCGTTTTTGCCGGAAATTCAATTTCGAGCTGCAAGCGGCTGCGACCGACGACAATATTTTGCTCTCGCTGACCGAGGCGCATAGTTTTGAACTAACCGAGGTGCAACGCTATCTGAATTCTGCGACGGTGCGGTCCATATTGACCCAGGCGCTGCTCGACGCGCCGATGTTTATGACACGATGGCGCTGGGTTGCAGGCATCGCTCTGGCGTTGCCGCGGTTTCGCGGCGGCAGAAAGGTTCCGGCCTATCTCGCGCGGATGGACGCGGAGGATCTGGTCGGCGCGGTTTTCCCCGATCAGCTCGCCTGCGCCGAAAACGTTGTTGGCGAGCGTGAAATTCCAGACCATCCCTTGGTACGCCAAACCATTGGCGATTGCCTTTATGAGGCGATGGATATTGCGGGTCTCGAGAGGCTGCTCAAAGGCCTCGAATCGGAGACCATTCGCGTGACTGCCCGCGATCTTACAGAGCCTTCGCCGCTCGCGCTCGAAGTGCTGTCGGCGCGGCCTTACGCATTTCTCGACGATGCGCCGCTTGAAGAACGCCGGGCGCAGGCCGTCATGGCGCGGCGCTGGCTTTCGCCCGGGGCGGCGGCGGATCTTGGCCGGCTCGATCCCGACGCCATTGCCCGCGTTCGCGAGGAAGCGTGGCCCGATGCAGCAAATGCCGATGAATTGCATGATGCGCTTTTGTGGCTCAGTTTTCTGACCGAAGAGGAAGCACGAAACGGGGTGAATTGGACCGGCTGGCTCGAAGGACTAGCACGGGAGAACCGCGTAGCGCGCTTGCAAATTCCCTGCGGAGCCCTTTGGATCGCGGCCGAGCGGGTGCCGCTCTTCAAGTCGCTATGGCCGGATGCAACCCTGGAAGCTGGGAATGCAGCAACCGTTGGGCAAGACGAAAAGACTTGGACGGATGAGACCGCCCTCATCGCAATTTTGCGCGGGCGTCTCGAAGGTCAAGGCCCGGTTACGGTGGATGCGCTCGCCACTCCGCTCGGCATCGAGAAGGGTGCGGTGCAAGCCGCACTCACAGCACTGGAAACGGAAGGCTTTGTTATGCGCGGGCGGTTTTCGCCCGGGGCCAGCGCGGAAGAATGGTGCGAGCGCCGCCTGCTTGCGCGAATCCATGAGCGTACGGTCAAGCGCCTGCGCGCCGCAATCGAGCCTGTCTCCGCGCGGGATTTTTTGCGTTTCCTCATCTCCTGGCAGCGCGCCGCGCCCGGCACGCAAATGGAAGGGAGGGATGCGGTGACAAGCATTGTGGACCAGCTCGAAGGATTTGAAGCCCAGGCCGGGGCCTGGGAAACCGAAATTCTCCCCACTCGTCTTACCAATTACGAACCCGCTTGGCCCGATGCGCAGTGTTTTGCCGGACCCATCACCTGGCTGCGCATACACCTGCGAAACGAACAGACCACTGCACTGGCCCTC
>CAYWHF010000042.1:0-5616 GCA_964457695.1 uncultured Methylocapsa sp. | reverse complement strand
CGCGTGGGGGAGGTGTCTGCCGGGCCTAAGCCCCCGGGCGGGAGTAAAGCGGGGGAACGAACGGGCGAATGCAATTGACCTCGTTTCGGCCCCGTCGCCGCTGCGCACGACGCCGATTGCGCTCCTTTCCCGCCGTCATGCGCAACACTGGTCTTTGTTGGCACCGTCGCGAGATGCGGCCGAGCGGGGGCCAAACGCGCAGGCGATCGCGGAATATTTGCGCGCGCATGGCGCATCTTTTTTTGACGAGCTCAGAGAAGGCACGGGCCTCTTGCGGTCGCAAACCGAAGAAGCGATAGCCGAGCTTGTGGCGATTGGCCGCGTTACCTCCGATAGTTTTGCCGGGCTGCGCGCGCTGCTCCTGCCATCGCAGCGCAAGACGGCGGCTGCCGCTCGCCGCCGCCAGCCGCACGCAGCGGGCATGGAACATGCGGGACGGTGGGCGCTCGCCCGCCGGAATTTTGGCATCGTTGCTTTGCCGCAACAGAAAGCGGAAGCCACCGAGCATGTGGCCCGCACCCTGCTGTTGCGTTACGGTGTCGTCTTCCGGCGGCTGCTCGAGCGAGAAGCCGCTTGGCTGCCCCCATGGCGAGACTTGCTGCATATCTATCGAAGGCTCGAGGCGCGCGGAGAAATTCGCGGCGGCCGATTTGTTGCGGGATTTGCCGGCGAGCAATTCGCTCTGCCAGAAGCGGCAGGCAAATTGCGCGAGGTCCGGCGCGCGCCGCCGACAGGCGAAACAATTTCGCTCTCGGGCGCCGACCCGCTGAACCTCATCGGCATTTTGACACCGGGCGCGAAGCTGCCGGCGCTCACCGGCAACCGCCTGCTTTACCAGGATGGAATACCCATAGCCCTCTTTGCTGGCGGCGAGGTGGAATTTCTCGTCGCGTCTGATGTAGCTAGCCAATGGGAGCATCAAAAGGCCCTGTTGCGGAGCCCACTCAATCGTGCAAGTCAATCTGCTGCGAGCCGGGTCAACGCTATGCTCGTGACCTGAGTTTTGGGATACCAACCGCACTCTCTTTTGACTTAAGGAGGGATTGCTGGAGCATCTGTTCAGTTAAAGATAATTTTTAGAATAATTCCAAAACTGCTTCACGTGAAACATTTTTGTCCGGAACCGGGCAAAAATCTTACAAACCTGCATACCTCCTTGAGTATGAGCGGTGTAAGTCTGCACCAAAAACAGGTATATTGAAGCGCCTTGCGCTGGCCTGTGCCACGCGTGGCGCGCACCGCGATCGCAGAGCAACCAGCAGGATTTGTCTATGGAATTGGTCTACAAAATATTGCCCGCATCTCTGTGGCGTGATGCAGAAGAGGCTGGCTTCTTTGTTGGGACGGAGGCCGATCTTGCCGACGGCTTTCTCCACTTCTCGACCAAAGAGCAAATACGTGAAACCGCCCAAAAATACTTTGCCGGCCAAGACGGTCTGCTTCTCATTGCGGCGGATAAAAACCGGCTGGGCGGAGCGCTCAGATTTGAGTTTTCGCGGGGCGGCGCGCTGTTCCCGCATCTCTACGGAACCTTACCGCTCGATGCGGTGGTTTTTGCAAAACCTCTCCACCTTCTTCCAGACGGCCGGCATGATTTTGGGTTTTTGGAATAACCGCTCGTTGCGTACGATAGAGATCACGCGCTTGGACAAAATGAGCGTACAGCCAAAGTGAATTACGCGGGACTTTTGGGCGCTCTCGCCCGTCCACTCCTATTCAGGCTTGACCCAGAACGGGCGCATGAATGGGCGATCTTTGCGCTGAGAACGATTCCTCTTGCCCATCGAAGTGTTGATGATCCAAGGCTCGCCGTCCGCGCAATCGGGTTCGATTTTCCAAATCCGCTCGGGCTTGCGGCAGGCTTCGACAAAAATGCGAAAATCGTAGATCCCGTCTTGCGCCTCGGTTTTGGCTTTACCGAGGTTGGCACGGTCACGCCGCGCCCCCAGCCTGGCAATCCGCGCCCGCGTCTCTTGCGTCTCACGCGCGACTATGCGGTGATCAACCGTCTGGGTTTTAGCGGCGACGGATTTGCGGCGGTTCACGAACGTCTCGCCAGTTGCCTGCAAAGGGCGGGCATCGCCGGGGTGAATATCGGGGCGAACAAGGATTCGTCGGACCGGGTAGAAGATTACGTTCGCGGGATTAAGGAATTCGCCGACGTTGCGGACTATTATGCGATCAATGTGTCCTCGCCGAATACGCCGGGGCTGCGCGAGCTGCAGAAGCCGATTATGCTTGACGATCTTCTTGCGCGAGTTCTCGATGCGCGCGACGCGCAGGCCCAAAAATTTGGCCGCAAGCCTGTGCTTTTAAAAATTGCCCCAGATCTCTCCCGCTCCGAGCTCGATGCCATTATCGCTTGCGCGAGAGCGCGAAAAATCGACGGGTTGATTGTCTCCAACACAACAACCTCCCGTCCGGCAGCGCTCAACGATCCCGCGAAAGGCGAGGAGGGCGGGCTTTCCGGGCGCCCCCTGTTTGGGCGCTCTACGCAAATGCTGGCGGCAGCCTATCTGCGTGCAGAAAATCAGTTTCCACTAATCGGCGTTGGCGGGATCGACAGCGCCGAAAGCGCGCTTGCCAAAATCGAGGCGGGGGCTACGCTCCTCCAGCTCTACACATCCCTCATATATAAGGGCCTTGGTCTTCCCGAAGAAATCAAGCGCGGCCTCCTGCGTCTGCTTGCGCAAAAATCCTATCCGCGGCTCACGGACGCAATTGGTGTGGCGGCAGCGGATTGGGCAAGCGGAAAGCTTTCGGCGGACAATTTTTTATAGCGCCAAAGCTGGCTGAGGCCGCGCGAAAGATAAAAGACAGTCAGGGAAACCCAAAGCCCGCCATTGCCAAATGTCCTCAGCAAATAGAAGCTTGCCAAATAAATGCCAAGCGAAATGACCATCACATTGCGCATGTCGCGCGTCCAAATGGCGCCGATAAATACGCCATCAAACTCAAAGGCAAGCACCCCGGCAAGAGGCATCACAGCTGCAAAGGCGAGATAGTCATGCGCATAGGCCCGCACTTCGCCGTTGGTGGTGAGAAAGTCGATAAAAATACCGCCAAGAAGAAGTGCCACGAGCGTAAAGCCAGCGGCAAAAACAAAGCACCACAGGAATGTCAAACGAACAGCCTTGCGAAAACTTTTGGCGTCCCGCGCGCCATATGCCTGCCCGCATAATTGTTCGGCGGCGGTCGTAATGCCTTCGAGGAAAAAGGTACCGAGGAGAATAAGATTGTGCAACACCGCGTTGGCGGCAATAATCACATCGCCGCCGCGCGCTCCCTGAGCATAGAAGAACATGAAGGCGCAAAGAAGCGCGGTATTGCGCACAAAGATGTCGCGGTTGATCGAAAACATCCGCGCAATTTTTGCGCGGTCGAAAATTAGGATTCGGTCAATCGAAAAAAGATTTTTGTAAATGCGCGAGAGGATGCACCATCCGGCGAGCGCCGCCAATATCTCGGCAACAAGCGTGCCCGCAGCCGAGCCCTGCACGCCGAGCGACAGGCCATAGACGAAATAGTAGTTGAGACCGATGTTGCCGCAATTCATGAGGATTTGGAGCGCAAGCGCGATATCGGTGCGCCCGCGCCCGACCAACGCACCCGCAAATGCATAATTCACAAGAGCGAATGGCGCCGACCAGATTCTTATGTCGAAATAAAGCCGTGCAGCGCCGCTGATTTCGGGCGAAGCGCTGAGAGCGGCAATGCACAGAAAGCCCATCGGCGCCCGGAGAAGGATCATCAAGGCACCAATCCCAAAGGCCACCATGAGGGCACGGAGCAAGGCCGCGCGCTGCTCGGTGACGTCGCCCGCGCCGAGCGCCTGCGCGACGAGGCCAGCCGTTCCCATGCGCAGGAAGCCAAAACTCCAAAACAAAAAATTGAAAATCATCGCGGCGGCGGCGATCGCAGCAAGGAGATGTGCTTGCCCGAGCCTGCCGATGATCGCCGCATCGGCAATGCCGAGGAGCGGCGTCGATAAATTCGCGAGCGTCATGGGCAGAGCAAGCCGCGCGACTCTCGCGTGACTCACTCGCGGCGGATTCGCAGCGGGCTTAGTATCGGGCAAGGCACCCGGTTCAGCGGCCATTGCGCATATTCATGAGCCGCAGGACCAGCCATATGGGTACGACGATCACAGCGCCGGCAAAAATATAATTCACGACTTCGCGAATGGCGGCAAAGCCGAGGCGCCGCACGTGGTCGACGATTTCCAAGATTCCGCGAAAAATGTCCTCTGGCTTTATGTCGAGCCACATGAAGAATGCGCCGGCGATCAGCGACACAAAAAGCAGGCGCAGGAATACGGCTCCGGGCGAGCCGCCCAAAAAGCGGTTCAGCGCGGTGTGTTCGGGGCGCACGGGGCGGCCCGCCGGCGGATCACCCTGTTCCTGTCTTTGCCCCTGCGGCAAATGAGGAGGCGGCTTCGTCGCAAAACGGTCTTCTTCGCTCATGCGTTCCCTCTTTGCTGGCAGGAAGAGAGGCTGGTGTGAATAGGAATGAATCAAGCGCCGCGTTTCCGCCGCGTGTCAATATTTTGGTGCTTCCAAGGCCAAAGCCGTTGCCTCGCCGCCGCCGATGCAAATCGCCGCGGCGCCGCGTTTAAGGCCATATTTTTGCATCGCCGCCAGCAAGGTCACGACAATTCGGGCGCCAGAGGCGCCGATCGGATGACCGAGCGCGCAGGCGCCGCCATGCACATTGACTTTTTCATGCGGCAAGGAAAGCTCCTGCATCGCCGCCATGGTCACGACCGCGAAGGCTTCATTGATCTCGAAGAGGCCGACATCGGCAAGAGACCAGCCCGTTTTCTCCATCAGCTTGCGCAAAGCGCCGATCGGTGCTGTCGGAAAGTCGCTTGGCGCCTGCGCGTGAGTAGCGTGGGCGCGGATCTCCGCCAGAGGCGCGACGCCGCGCCGTTCCGCCTCGGAGCGCGGCATGAGGACGAGCGCCGCAGCGCCATCCGAAAGCGAGCTCGAATTGGCCGCCGTCACGGTGCCGTCCTGCCGGAACACAGGTTTCAGTTGAGAGATCTTTTCGCGCTTGGCTTTTTGGGGCTGTTCGTCGTGCAGGACGGTTTTGGGCCCGGACTTGCCGTTCGTTGTTACAGGCTCAATCTCCTTCGTAAAGCTGCTATCGGCGATTGCGCGCTGCGCCCGCTCCAGCGAAGCGATGGCAAATTCATCCTGAGCTGCCCGGGTAAACTGAAAGCTTTGCGCACAGTCTTCGGCGAAGGCGCCCATGGGCAAATGTTGATCATAGGCATCCTCCAGCCCGTCGCAAAACATATGATCGAGGATTTTTCCATGCCCCATGCGATAGCCGGATCGCGCGCGATCGAGCAAATAGGGTGCGTTGGACATGCTCTCCATGCCGCCCGCCAGCGCAATTCTTGGGCCTCCCGCAGATAGAATGTCATGGGCCAGCATGATGGCCTTCATCCCGGAGCCGCAGACGCGGTTCGGGGCTTATCCGTTCCCGGGCGCTTTGATCGGGGTGGGGTCGTGAATCGTCCCGACGTGCGCGGCCGCGAAGAAATTCTGCGCGTTCATACCCGCAAGATTCCTCTCGCGGACGATGTGGACTTGTCCGTGCTCGCTCGCGGCA
>CAYWHF010000041.1:9878-10885 GCA_964457695.1 uncultured Methylocapsa sp. | reverse complement strand
GTTCGCCGTATAGGTGCAATTCGACGTGCAGGTCGATGGATTTGGTGTGAAGTAGACGCTGGCTATCGATATCGAAATGTCATTCTTCCAGGAAATTCCCTGCTGTGCCGCGTCTCCCAGGATCTGAGGAAAGACCACCATGGTCGAGTCTATTGCAAAATGCAGGTCAATATAGGTTACCGACGAGGGCATGTTCGGCGTCTCGTTCGGATTGTTGGCTTGGTTCTGGGCGAGCATCTCGACGATGGTGTTCGAGACCTGGGTCACTTTGCGGGCAAAAGTGATCGCCCGCGCCACCTCGACCGATCCGAGCATCAAAGTAACGAGGAGCGGTAGGACAAGAGCAAATTCCACTGCGGCGATGGCCTCACCGGCGCGCCAAAATTCCTTGATGGGCAAGCGCAGAACGTGACTTAACTGGCGCATGTCAGCACCCCTGCGGCGGCGTATAAGTGGACTGGTAAGGCTCGTTCTTAAAGGCCGCTGCCGATGAGACGAGTTTGACCGTTTGTCCCTGAAAGGTCGTGGTAACGGCTGGCAGCCAAACCGCGCCAATCAGCGGCATGGCATAAAAGACCTGCAAATAAATGTACTGACCGCTGTTTCCCGGACAAAAAGAAGTCTGGGTGTTGTCGAGCGGCGGCATGATGACCGCGGTTTGCGTGCCGTTGACAAAAGAATCAAAGCCGCCCGGGTAAGCCGCTCCTGAAAATGCCTGGAGGTTCACGATGACATTGGCGCATGGCATCGTCGCGGGGAGGAGAGGGCAAAGCACATTTGTCCTGAATTGCGCCGCTGTAAGACCCGTGTTTTGCACTGATCCAGTGAGAACCTGGCGGGCGGCTGCTTGGGTTGCATAATCAAGCTCCGCAGAATTGTAGACGAACAACGCACTTTGAAAGACTTCGACGATTGTCAAAAGAAAAGGTATACTGATCACTGCGAACTCGACGGCCGCAAAGCCCGACTGATCCGAGCGGGCGAGTCCCCACACGCGATGGCCGCGC
>CAYWHF010000041.1:0-9868 GCA_964457695.1 uncultured Methylocapsa sp. | reverse complement strand
CGCTGGGCGTGAGTAACCGGGTAACGTTGGTTTGCGAGCCCCCTTGGTTGCCCGGGAGGCGACCGGCAACTGCGGCGAACCATATTCCACTGTTTCGCGGAGGCTGCGGCATTGCGCGGCGGCGAATGCGCCCGCGAGATGACGAATACGCATGAACATTGTTCAACTATGCACATTCAATATTAATTCAGAGAGTCGAAGCCAGCGGAGTAAAGCATGCGGATTTTAATTCCGCCTTAAGGACATCGTGATAATTTCGTAGACATTTCGCGTAGCATTCGTCAGGGACGCAGGGGCTTGCCTGGCTTTCCCACAACCGGGGACAGTTGGGCATCCGGGAATGGCCGGCGGCGCGTTTTGCGCCGTTGGCCCTGGAAAAAGGCGGGCAGCAGCTTTACTGTCTTACGCCGGGCGCCGATTCGCGCCGCGCGCGCGGAACGTCCGGTTGCCGCGGATTCAGGAGCTTGTCATGGCCGATATCAACGAAACCGCTTCCAACCTCCTCGAAAAAATCTCGAAATATCTCGAAAAGCCGTACAACGCGATTGCGCTCGGCGGTGGAATCGCGCTCGCGATTGTGCTCCTTTATCATACCCGCAGCCTGTTCAGCGGAGGCTTTATTTTCGGACCCTTCTTCACCTTCCTCCATGTCGGTTCGGGCATCACCTGGATTGGCCTTCTCTACTATTTCAATCTCGTGCAGATCCCCACCATGCCGAAGATTCCGCCGGAACAGAAACCAGGCGTCAGCAAATATATCGCGCCCGAGGCCTTGTTCTGGTTCCGCTGGTCGATGGTCGCGACCGTGGTCACCGGTGCCGTTGTTTTTTTCAGCGGCACGGCCGCCGTCAACTTCACTCTGATCACGGGAATAATCTTGGGCCTCATTATGGCGTTCAACGTCTGGTTCATCATCTGGCCGAATCAGCAAAAGGCGCTGGGTCTCGTTTCAGCCGATGATGATGAGAAGACGAAGTCGGCGCGACTCGCGATGTTGACCTCGCGCGCCAATTTCGTGCTGTCGGTACCCATGCTTTATTGCATGGTGACGGCGCGGCTTGTCGGATAAAATTGTTTCGCTGTTTAATCGCACCCCGCGCGGCGTTGAGCGCCAAAAAGCGCCGCGCTTCTATTCCACCGTGACGCTCTTGGCGAGATTGCGCGGCTGGTCCGCGTCCTTTCCCATGAAAATTGCGGCGTGATAGGCGAGCAATTGGATGGGCACCGCATAGACCATCGCGCTAAATTCCGGCGCAACGTCGGGCATGACGATGGTGGCGGCGGCTTCCTTGGCACACTCGGCCGCAAGGCGGGCAGAGCCGATTACTATCAGCCGCCCGCCGCGCGCGGCGACTTCCTGCATGTTCGAAATCGTCTTGCCGGTGACGCCATCGTCGGGCGCTATGACGATCACCGGCATCTCTTCGTCGATCAGCGCGATCGGCCCGTGCTTGAGCTCTCCCGCCGCATATCCTTCGGCATGAATGTAGGAAATTTCCTTGAGTTTGAGCGCACCTTCGAGCGCCAGCGGATAGGACGTGCCCCGGCCGAGATAGAGGACGTCGCGGACCTTGGCGATTTCCCGCGCGACCTTCTCGACCGCGCTCTCGCATTTGAGCGCCTGCGCGACGAGCCCCGGTATCGTCATGAGTTCGGACACGGCCCGGGCTTCGGAATTTTCGTCGATCGTGCGGCGCGCCCGACCAAACGCGAGTGCGAGGCAAGCAAGGACCGCAAGCTGACAAGTAAAGGCTTTGGTTGAGGCGACGCCGATCTCAGGACCGGCAAGGGTCGGAGCAATGACGCCGCTCTCTCGCGCCATGCTCGAAGTCTCGACGTTGACCACCGAGAGAACGATTTGCCGTTTCTCCTTGGCCGAGCGCAACGATGCCAAACTGTCGGCGGTCTCGCCCGATTGTGATACGAAAAGCGTCATCCCGCCGGCTTCCAGCGGCGGGTCGCGGTAGCGAAACTCGGAGGCGATTTCGACGTCGACGGGGAGCCGCGCGAAGCGCTCAAACCAATATTTGGCGGTTAATCCGGCGAAATGCGCGGTTCCGCAGGCGCAGATCGTGAGCCGCTGCAGTTTTGTTACATCCGCGGGCAAGTCGAAGGGTAACGCGATGCGCCCCGCGGACATATCGAGATAATGCGCAAGGGTGCGGGCAATGACCTCCGGCTGCTCGTGGATTTCCTTCGCCATGAAATGGCGGTAATTGCCTTTGTCGGCGAGCAGGGCTGAGGCCGGAGTTTCGATCCGGTGTCGCTCTGCCGGCTTTCCGCCGGCGTCATAAAATTTCGTGGAACTGCGCGTTAAGACGGCAATGTCGCCATCATCGAGATAGGTGATCGTCCGGGTGAAAGACGCAAGAGCGAGCGCATCGGAGCCGAGAAACATTTCGTCATTATGCTCGCCCTCGCCAAAACCAACGGCAAGCGGGGCGCCGTATCTGGCGCCGATGAGGAGGTCTTCCTCGCCTTCAAAAATCATGGCGAGCGCGAAAGCGCCTTTCAGGCGCGGAAGGCTCGACATTACCGCCTCAATCGGCACCGAGCCATCGCGCATGGCGTCGCTGATAAGATGGGCGACGACCTCGGAATCCGTCGCGGTCGAAAAGACATGGCCCTTCTCCTGCAGTTCGCCGCGCAATTCCCGGAAATTCTCGATGATCCCATTGTGGACGATGGCGACATTCGCACTCACATGCGGATGCGCGTTGACTTCATTTGGTTTCCCGTGTGTCGCCCAGCGCGTATGGCCGATCCCGATCAGACCGTGCAGCGGCTCCTCGGCAAGACGAAGCTCCAAATTCTTGAGCTTGCCGCTCACCCGCCTGCGTGTCATCCGCCCGGCTTCCAGTGTCGCTATGCCCGCGGAATCATAGCCCCGGTATTCGAGGCGCTTTAGAGCCGCCACGATCGAATCGGCGACGGGAGCCCTGCCCAGTATTGCGACGATCCCGCACATCAAACGCCGTCCTTTTTGTTGCTGCTGGCTCGGTGGTTCACCGATTCTGGCTCACGGGTCGAGGGTGCATCCTTGATTTGCGCGTGCCGCAACGCGCTACCCTTGCCCGGCTTTTCGACCTGGCGCGCGCGGCCAAGTGCCAGTGCGCCGGGCGCAACGTCCTGAGTAATCACAGACCCCGAGCCGACATAGGCACCGGCACCAATCTTGACGGGCGCCACCAAAGCGCTGTTCGAACCGATGAAGACGTTTTCGCCGACCTCCGTCCGGTATTTGCCCGCGCCGTCGTAATTGCAGGTGACCGTTCCCGCTCCGACATTCGTCTTGGCACCGATGCTCGCGGTTCCAATGTAGCTCAAATGATTGATTTTTGCGCCTTGGCTGACATCGGAGGCCTTGACTTCGACGAAATTGCCGATGTGCACGTCTTGAGCAAGAGTCGTGCCGGGACGCAGTCTGGCGAAGGGGCCGATCACGGCGCCTTCGCCTATGGCCGCGCCCTCAAGATAGGAAAACGAACGAATGCGGGCACCTTCGCCGACACGAACGTCAGGGCCAAAAACTACATAAGGCTCGACGACGGCGTCGCGGCCGAGTAGCGTATCAAAGGCCAATGTCACGCTCGCAGGATCAATCAAAGCCGCGCCGCCACGGATCGCCGCGGCGCGTAGCCGGGTTTGCAATATTGCTCCCGCCGCGGCGAGTTGCGCCCTGTCATTGACGCCCATCACTTCGTCCTCATCGGCAATTTCGGCAACAGTCGCTAACCCGCGCGATCGCGCCACGGCGACGACATCCGTCAAGTAAAACTCCTTCTTGCTGTTGGCGTTGCCGATCGCTTCGAGAAGCGCCAAGGCGCGCCGGCCGTCGAGCGCCATCAGGCCCGCATTGCAAAGCGTAATCGCGCGCTCCGCTTCGGTCGCGTCGCGGTCCTCGCGGACAGATTTGAGCGTGCCGTCCTCCAATATGAGCCGGCCATAGCCTGCGGGCTCTTTTGCCTTGAATCCCAAGACAACAACCGCATTTTGACCGCCCGCAAGCTTCTCTCGCATGGTGATGAACGTAGCCGGGCGCACAAGAGGCGTATCCGCGAAGACGACGAGCAGGTCGTCGTAGCCTCTAGCAATCGCTTCGCGCGCCGCAAGGACCGCGTGCGCAGTCCCTCGGCGCTCCGTCTGAACCGCAATCTCGGCATCGCAGAAAAATTTTTTGGCTTCTGCGACAATGGCTTCATGATTCGGCCCAACGACAACGGCAACTTGCCTGGCGCCCGCCTCTCTTAGGGAGTTCAAAACATGAGCAAGCATAGACCTGCCGGCAAGCTCATGCAGAACCTTGGGCTGGTTCGAACACATCCTTGTGCTTTCGCCTGCAGCAAGAACGACCGCGAGACAACTGCGGGACAAAGAATCCACGCGGGTGTCAAATGCATTGGCATTCATGATCGAAATTTCTCCCTGACAGCGGCCCGCGGGCGCAATGGGCAACAATGAGTGATATTATACGGAAACGTTCATCAAAAATCTTTGCCGCATCCCGGCATCAAACTGCAACGCCCTAAAACGAAGCCATTTTCGATAAAAGGCAATCTCAAATTCACGAACCGCCTTTTGCCATGCTTCCAGAGTAGCAAACCGACGCTCGGAGCAGCCCAATACTTGCGCGGTGCGACGCTCCTGATAGAGGAAAAACCGCGTTTTAGCACACTTGATAAAGCTACTAGCATAGCATCACGTTACTGACGATATCATTCGGCAGGCTTGGCGGCGATTGTTTCTTCGGCTCTCTAGACCCAGCGGGTTAAGACTTTCCCCCGCGAAGGGTCAGAATGGCGATTCCAACCACCACCGGCGCGGCAAGATTTAGGGGTGCGGGTGCGTGCCGGCATCCCAATCGAGTCAATCCATAAAAACACGAAAATCGATCTTACCTTCGCCCGATTATCTTCTATAGAGATGAAGCCGGTCTAGTTATTGAATGTGGCGCCAGAAGGCGCCGACTAAGTTGGTATCATGGTCGAACGCAGGGAGGTATTAAAATTCGCCCTCAGCGGAATGGTGGGCGGGACCGCGACCTGGTCCGGTATCTCCTTCCGTGAAGCTACCGCGGCGCCGTCCGCCGCAGAGGAGGCTTTCCGGAGCTTCCCATTAGGCGAGGCGCCGCCCTTTGATCCAAACCTTGTTCCTGCCGCCGCCAGAGCCGCATCGAAGCAAGGATTCAGACCGGTTCCGGACGAATTGCCGCAGGCGTTGCGCGGCATCAGCTACGAGCAATATGCGGCAATTCGCCAGCGCCCCGGCACCGCGATATGGGCCTCGGACAGTTCCGGCTTTGCGATCGAGCCTCTGCACCGCGGGTTCATCTATTCCGTGCCGATGGAGATTTATCTCGTCGAGGAGGGAAAAGCCCGGCGGGTACTTTACGATGCGGCGCTTTTTGACATGGGCGCGCTTGATGTCCCCAAAAATTCCGGCGACTTAGGTTTTTCCGGCTTTCGTGTCCTCAGCCATCGCCAGGAAGGTCATTTTGAGCTGGCCATTTTCCAAGGGGCAAGTTTCTTCCGCGCCGTCGCGCCCGGGCAGACTCTGGGGACCATGGCAAGAGCGATGTCGATCAAGACCGCCGATTTGCGCGGCGAAGAATTTCCGGCAATTCGCACCGTATGGATCGAACGTCCGACGCTTGCCGCAGGCGTGCTAGTGATTCACGCGCTGATCGATTCGGAAAGCCTGACCGGCGCTTATCGCTTTACCCTCCGGCCTGGCGAAGCAACAATCATTGATACGGAATCGACGCTTTTTCCGAGAGTTGCGGTCGATAGCCTCGGCCTTGCCACAATGAGCGCCACGCATATCTCCGGGCCGGTCGACGAACGCCGCAACAACGATCTTCGCCCCACGATTAGCGAGGCCGGCGGCCTTCAAATGTTGACCGGAAAGGGGGAATGGCTGTGGCGGCCGGTCGCCAACCGCGATACGTTGCAGGTCTCGACCTTCGTCGATGACAATCCCCGCGGCTTTGGTTTTCTTCAGCGCGACCGGAATTTCGACCATTACCAGGATGACGATCAGCGCTTTGAGACTCGCCCCTCGCTCTGGATCGAACCGATTGGCGATTGGTCCGCCGGCGGGGTTCAGCTCATCGAAATTCCCTCCGACTCGGAAGCCAATGACAATATTATTGCGTATTGGAAGCCGAAACAGCCGCTCAACGCCGGAACGGAGACATTTTTCGCCTATCGGCAGTTCTGGTGCTGGAACCCGCCTGCGCAAACGCCTTTGGCGGTTACCGTCCAGTCGCGCTCAGGGCGCGGCGCGTCGCCAAAACACCGCCGTTTCTTAGTTGAATTTGTAGGCGACACCTTAAGCATTGCGCAGAATGCCATGAAGCCGAATTTGATCTTGTCGCAGGGAACGGTAACATTGCTTCGAACATACACCTCGGCAAACCAGAAATCGTGCCGGGTGTTGTTCGAACTCGATTTCGCTAACCAAGACTATGCGGAACTGCGGCTGGTATTGGAAGCAACTGGCACTCCCATAAGCGAGACTTGGCTCTATCGATGGACGCCTTGACCGATCCGCAGCCAAACGAGCCCGCAGTGACGCCGCTTCGCCCGGCGGAGAGTTCACGAACGGCCGATCCGTTCTCGAATACGCCGCCCGAAGCACCGCTCGCCATGCCGGCGCAGAGCCTATCCCAATTCCACCACGCCGGGCAGCATGAAGATGTTGAAGGCCACAGCGCCATTGGCTGTTGGCTGACGCGCCTCTTCGTATTTGGCGGCGGCTTGGCCTTGACTGTCTACGGCGGCCACGAAATGTACCGCGTGGTCGAGGTCGGCGGTGTGACGGCACTCGAATGGGTGCTGCTTTTTCTTTTCATCGCCAATTTTTCCTGGATCGCGCTCGCCTGCATGTCTTCGCTCGCAGGCTTCCTGTGGTTGTTGCTTTTCGCCCCTGCCCAAGCAAAGCCGCCCAGCGCATTGCGTCAGCGCACCGCCGTCATCATGCCGATCTACAATGAGAGTCCGCCGCGCGTTTTTGGCGCGGTCGCGGCGATGATCGAGGAAGTCGAAACAAGCGGTCTCGGCCGCGCTTTTGAGTGGTTCTTTTTGTCCGACACGACCGACCCGGAAATCTTCGTTGCCGAAGAGCAGCTTTTCCTCGCGTTGCGGGAAAAGCTTGGTGCCGGTTGCCGTTTGTACTATCGGCACAGGCCGAAGAATTTGAACCGGAAGTCCGGAAATATCGAAGAGTTTGTGACCCGCTGGGGTGGCCGTTACGAACATATGGTGGTGCTCGACGCCGACAGTTTGCTGGCCGGCGAGACCATCGTCGCCCTCGCCGCCGCGATGGAAGCCGATCCCGACTCCGGCATCATTCAAACGCTGCCGCTGATCGTCAACCGCAACACCTTCTTTGCCCGTCTCCAGCAGTTCGCGGCGCGCATTTACGGGCCGGTGATCGCTGCCGGCGTGTCGATCACCATGGGGCGCGACGGCAATTACTGGGGGCATAACGCGATCATTCGCACTAGGGCCTTTGCCGCCCATTGCGGCTTGCCGGTGCTGCGCGGACGCCCTCCCCTTGGCGGTCATATCCTCAGTCATGACTTTGTCGAAGCGGCCTTGATACGGCGCGCCGGCTATGCCGTTTACATGTTGCCGACCCTCGGCGGAAGCTATGAAGAATGTCCCCCGACACTCATCGACCAATCGACCAGGGACCGGCGCTGGTGCCAGGGCAACCTTCAGCATTCTCGTATTCTGGCGGCCAAAGGCCTGCACCCAATGTCGCGGCAGCACCTCATGACCGGCATCATGGCCTATGCCGCTTCGCCGCTTTGGATGGCGCAGCTCATCGCCGGTATCGTGATTGTCGTACAGGCAAGCTACATCCGGCCGGAATATTTTCCGAGCGGCTTTACTTTGTTTCCGGCATGGCCAAGATTCGACCCGGAAAGATCGCTCGACCTCTTCGCGCTCACCATGGCCATCCTGCTTTTGCCCAAAATCTGCGGACTGGCCCTGGTATTGATCAAAGGCGCGGCGCGGCGCGGCGCGGGCGGCACATTCCAGCTTGTTGTGTCGGCAATCTTCGAAATAATCATGTCTGCGCTTCTTGCCCCGATCATGATGTTGATCCAGACCGGCCATGTGATGCATTTTGTGTTTGGCTTCGATACCGGCTGGGATCCGCAACGGCGGGACGATGGTTCAATCCCTTTCAAAGCCATTGTTGCGCGGCACCTCTCGCATGTCGCGATGGGTTTTCTAACCCTCATCGCCGGTCTTTTGACGTCCCCATCCCTCGTTGCCTGGATGTCGCCGACTATTCTCGGCCTTGTGCTGGCGATTTTTTTGTCATGGGGTACCGGACTTCGCAGCGTCGGCCTCGCCTTGCGCCGCGCGGGTCTCCTGCTCACTCCAGAAGAACGTCAGACTCCGGGCGTTGTTGCCCGTGCGAATCAATTGGCCGACGATTTTGCTGCCCTCGCAGATGGCCATTTGAAGGGCCTTTATGCGCTCCATGCTAATTCTCAATACCGGGCTTTTCATGCGGCCTCATTGCCGCGCCGGCCCAAACGCTGGAACGGAACAATGTCTGCGGAATGGGCGCTTGCCAATGCCAAGATCTCGGATGCTGAATCCATCGACGAAGCGATTTCCTGGCTTCACCCAAAGGAACGGATGGCAATCCTGCTCGATGCGGCGCTCATTTCCCGCTTCGTGTCTTTGCCGCAAAAGCCGCCCCGCCCGGATGCGATGGCATCTGCGGGGTAACCTTCGGTTGTTTCCGGCTTGCGATCGCGCGGCGAAGGACCGGTTCCGCCCGTGGTGAGGATCAAATCGCAATGCTGTGCTTCGGCAAGCTCGATCAGCGTGTAGCACACGGATTCGAATCAATGTAGCGGAAGGTAAATGATCACTCCATCATTTTGGGACTTATGATTTCCAACGAGACAAGGAGACCAATACCCATATTAAAGGCTACGTGAATGCAGCGAATTACGCAGTTGGCGTTTATATGGCGGGCGCAGGCTACGGAAGATGGGAGAGCGTTAAGATTGCGCAAACATATGGATATCTTTTTTCATCCAACAAATACGATGAGAATGCACAAGCCTGGACCGAGAGAGGATGGGACGATGCAACCGAAGGAAAGTGGAAATAAAAATGCATCGCTTCGCCAGATGGCTAATAGTAAGCGTCCTCGTTGCAATTATAGCTTTAACATTACCGTCAATCATAAAGGTTGCTCGATTGCTCTCGACTCCATTGGAATGCGGCAAGCAAATAGACAAAGAAGCCGTCAATGCACGTGGCGATGTCGTTGCGGAAGAACTCAAAATCTGCTTCGGACTCGGGGCATTCATAGATTACTCCATAACGTTACGTGTTAACGGAGTTACGCCGCAATCGGTCTTAGCAGAATTTATCCCTCATAGAGCTACATCTGTTGTTTTTCGTTGGATCAACGATGACAACCTTTTGATCGATCTCGGTGAAGTCCGCCCCGTCTCTTCTCAGGTCCATAAGGTCGGCTCCATCCATATCACCTATATCTACACGAAAAGCTAAGCGAACTACTGGCGATCGGAAAAAACCCAATGAAACGCGGCTGAATCATCCTCTTGGCCGTCCTATTCATTGCTTTGAGCGCAATGCAGATTTTGGTGCCCAAGCTGAAGGAACCGCAGCTTCCGTCATACACCTGCAATAAGAAGTTGCAATTGCTGCCGGTTGCTGCGGAATGGCGATTCCGGCGGCAGCCGGAAGGGTAAAAGCTCTGCTCCCTGTGCCAGCCAGTGGAAACAAACGGCTAAAACGACTAGGATTAGAGTCGTGGCGACACAAGATCGCAAGCGCGGCAACGGTGTGCTGCCAAAAAAATACAA
>CAYWHF010000040.1:0-10910 GCA_964457695.1 uncultured Methylocapsa sp. | reverse complement strand
TCGATCGTTTTGTTGTAGTCGGCGACGGCGCGGTCGTAATTTTTCTTTTTGTTTTATCGGTGGCCGCGGTTTTAGAAGGCTAAAGCAAAATTCGGATCGAGCCGGATGGCCGCGTCGTAGTCGGCGATGGCGCGGTCGTAATCTTTCTTGTCGCTGTACGCGTTGCCGCGGTTGTTGAAGGCGATTGCAAGATTTTTCTGGCCTTCCCTGCCGGACTGGATCACCGCAGTGCAGCCGCCGATCTCAAGATCAGCGAATATGCATTGCCCTTATTTACACACCATTCCCAGTTCTGGGATTCCGCGCTCGCGGGTCCGAGGCTCAACCATAGCGCCGCCAAACACGCGCCTGCCGCCCAGCACAACCGCGCAACGCCCATCTCTCCCTCCATCCTTTGACAACGGAAACTATACGAAGTCCCGTTGCGAATGACTCTCACGTCATGCCTGCCGTCATGCCCGGACTTGATCCGGGCATCCAGACTTTCGTCTTTGGTGTTCGGATGGCCGGGTCAAGCCCAGCCATGACGGCGGGAGTAGCTATTGGTTCTTCTCGTCGAGAATTGGTAAAAGTGTTTTGAGCCCTGCTTTACTCCGCGGCGTAACGCTCCGGTTTATATCCTTGTTTCAGCTCCAAGAGCGCTTCGCCGCGCTTCCCGCCATGATCCCGCGCGACGAGCGTGTAAATCGCTGGCGTCACAAACAGCGTGAACAGCGTGCCGATGCTCATTCCCGCCGCAATCACAATTCCGATTGCAAACCGGCTGTTCGCGCCGGCTCCCTCGGCGATGATCAGAGGAACCATTCCAACCACCATTGCGGCCGTTGTCATAAGAATTGGGCGAAGCCGCACGGCCGCCGCCTGTTCGATTGCCTTGCGGCGGCTAAGCCCTTCCCGCTCTTGCAGCTTGTTGGCGAATTCGACCATGAGAATGCCGTGCTTGGAAATGAGGCCGATCAAGGTGACGAGGCCAATTTGCGAATAAATATTCATGCTGGCTGCGCCAACGACGCCCAGCACGTTCAAGGGCAGAAGGGCGCCAAACATCGACGTCGGCAAGGCAATGAGAATAATGAAAGGATCGCGAAAGCTTTCGAACTGCGCCGCGAGCACCAAAAATATCACGATGAGCGCGAAGACGAATGTCGCAACAAGCGTGTTTCCTTCATTCACAAACTGTCGGCTTTCGCCCTGATAATCGACACTGTAGCCCTTCGGCAAAAGTTCCTTTGCCGTCTGCTGCAAAAAGCTGATGGCTTCGCCAAGCGTGTGTCCCGGGAACGGTACCCCTTGCAAGGTCGCAGAATTCAACTGCTGGAAGGTCGGTAATCCATTTGGTTGAACGCTTGTCGATACGCTTGCGACAGTCGCCAGCGATACGAGCACGCCGGAGCTTGTGCGCAGCTGATAGCGGGTCAACCAATCGGGCGCTTGCCGGAACTCTCGCGGCGCCTGCGGGATGACCTGATAGCTGCGGCCTTGCAGGCTAAAACGGTTGACGTAATTGCCGCCGAGCAATGTCGCAAGCGAAGTCCCGATATCCCGCATGTTGATTCCGAGCCGGTTCGCTTTACCGGCGTCGATCTTGAAGTCGATTTGCGGCAGATCGAATTTGAGATCGCTGTTGGTAAAGAGAAAGAGCCCGCTGTCGCGCGCTGCGGTCTCGATCCCGGCCATGACGTCGACCAGCTGGCGGTAGTCCGCAATGGTCTTAATCACAAATTGGACAGGCGGTCCGCCTGTCGATCCCGGCAGCGACGGTCGCCCAAACGCCAAAATCTCAGCTCCGGCAACAGTTGCGAGCTTTGGCTGCAGAGCCGCCATTATTTCCTTCTGGCTGCGTTTGCGCTCTCCCCAAGGCGCCAGAAGAAGACCGCCAAATCCCTGATGCACGCCGCCCGATCCATTAATGATGAACACATGCTCTCGCTCGGGAAGGCTGGAGGCCGCTGCTTCGACCTGCTGCGTCGCCTTTTCCATGTAGTCGAGATTTGCGTATTGCGGTGTCTTCGCGTTCATAAAAATGACCCCTTGATCTTCCTCCGGCGCAAGTTCCTTTGGCGTTGACGCAAACATGATGGCCGTAATCCCCAGGACACCGGCGAGTATGAGAACCGTCACGGCACGAAAGTTTAGCGTCTTGTGAAGCCGCCGCTGATAGCGCTGGCGAAGACCGTCAAACAACCGGTCGAGGAAAGCTGGAAAGCCGCGGACATTGACGAAAGGCGGTGTTAGAAGATGCGAGCACATCATCGGCGACAAGGTGAGCGCAACGACGCCGGATACGATGACCGAGCCGGCCAGCGTAAAAGCGAACTCACGGAACAGCGCGCCCGTTAAACCGGATACGAATCCGATCGGCGCATAGACGGCGGCCAGCGTGATTGTCATGGAAATGACCGGCGAGGCGATCTCGCGCGCGCCTTTCAGCGCCGCATCGCGGGCCGGCATTCCCTCTTCCATGTGACGGTAAATATTTTCGACGACGACAATGGCATCATCCACGACGAGGCCGATGGCCAGCACGAGCGCAAGCAAAGTCAAAAGATTAAGCGAATAGCCAAGCGCATAAAGTACGGTCATCACCCCGACGAGGGAAAGCGGAATAGTCACAATCGGGATAATCGTCGAACGCAGATTGCCGAGAAACAGAAAAATCACGGTAATGACAATCAGCGCTGCTTCGCCGAGCGTCTTCTCGACCTCACGTATGGAGGCACGGATGAATTTCGTTGCGTCGTAAGCGATCGAGGCATTTAGCCCCGCGGGAAGCTCAGACTGAAGCTCCGGAAAAGCCTTGCGGACTTCATTGATCACATCGAGAGGATTTGCCGTTGGCGTCGGATAAATGCCGATGAAGACCGCCTTGAGGCCATCGAAGGCAGACGACGAATCGACGGACTCCGGGCCAAGCTCGATGTCGGCCACGTCGGCAAGCCGTGTCAAAGCGTCGTCGTGCGCCGCAATCACCAATTGTCCGAAAGCCTGGGCCGAATTGAGCGACGTTTCCGCATTTATGCTGGTTTGAACGAAGTCGCCCTTGATTTGTCCCGCCGCGGCGGTGAAATTATTGGCGGCCAGCGCGGCGGCAACATCCGTTGGTGTCACGCCCCGCGCAGCCATCCGGTTCGGATTGAGCCAAACGCGCATTGCGAAGGTCTGACCGCCCAAGATCTGCGCACTTGCGATTCCATCGATGGTTTGCAGTTTGGGCTGGACGACGCGATTGAGATAATCCGTGATCTGCGAAGGGTTGAGGTTCTTCGAATTGAAGGACATATAGAGGATTGCAGTCGAATCGCCGGTCTGCTTTGTCACGACCGGATCGAAGGCCTCCCGCGGCAATTGGTATTTCAGCTGGCTTACCTTCGCCAAGACATCGGCAACAGCGCGGTCCGCATTAGCATTCAGCAGAAGATTGAGCGTAATCGTCGAGACATTTTGCTGCGAATTCGAAATCAAAATATCAATGCCCTCCGCACTTGCCACCGCCTGCGCGATTGGCGTCGTGATGAAGCCTTTGATCAGATCCGCATTGGCGCCCGGATAGACCGTGGTGATTGTGATTGTCGCAGATGACAGCGCCGGATACTGACGAAGCTGCAGTTTCAGAGCAGACTGAACGCCGGCGAGCAGAATCAAAAGGCTGACGACGCTGGCAAGCACCGGCCTGCGGATAAACATATCCGTAAATGACATCGGCTATTCCTTGGGCCGCACCGGCGGGGCTTCCAGGCGCGCAGACGAGTCGATACGTACACGCGCACCGGACTGCAATTTCAGCTGACCCTCGGAAACGACAATCGCGCCAGGCTCAATGCCCTCGACAATCGCAACCCGGTCCTCATAGGTCGCGCCTGTGCGAACAGGCCGGCGCTCGACTTTCGTGACGCGCTCTGGGCTCCCTGGGGCAGCTTGCGCCGCGGTGGGATCAGGAGATTCGGGCGTCACAACGAAAACGCTCTCGCCATAAAGAGAATAGGTTACCGCGGTTCTCGGCAGGGTCACGACTCTCTGATCCCGGCCCGCGATGACATTCACATTTGCGAACATTCCGGGCCACAATTTCCGTTCCTTATTGTCGAACTGGCCGCGCACCCAAACATTGCGGCTGTCATTCGCAACACGCGCATCGATCGTCTTGACCTCTCCGCGAAATATTTGGCCCGGATAAGCATCAACCTCGACTTCGATCGCCTGGCCGGGTTTTAGTAGATAGAGCGATTTCTCCGGGATGGGGAAATCAACGAAAATCGGATCGAGTTGCTGCAAGGTAATGAGACTTGTTCCCGGCGAAACATATTGGCCGAGATCCAATCTGCGAATACCTAAGCGCCCGGCAAATGGCGCGGTCAGCATTTTCTGGGTGATGATCGCACGAACCCGTTCGACGGCGGCGGCGGCGGAATCGCGCTCCGCCTGTGCGGTATCGACTTTGGCCTCGGCAGTGTTGCCGCGCTGGATCAGCTGGCGTTGCCGTTCGAGCGCTAGCTCCGCGTTCTTGAGGACAGCGAGATTGTTCTTAAGATCAGCCTGCTCCACCGAATTGTCGATCTCGAACAGCAGTGCACCCTTCGCAACGTCTTCTCCCGATTCGGCCCGGACCGCGACAATCGCGCCGCCTATCTGGGGAGCGATGTTGATTTCCTGATAAGCCCGAAACGTTCCAATGGCCGGAAGGCGCGCGGCCCATGTCTCGCTGGCTGCCGTGGTGACCGCAACGCTCGCCGGAGGCGGAGGCGCCATGAATTCCTTAATCATATTCGGCTTCAGGACGAACTGAAAATATCCTAGGCCGCCGCCGGCGGCGACAAGGAAAACCAAAACGGCGATGAAAACGAGGCTGCGTTTCATGTTGTGTTGCCAACTGGCTGCGAGGAAGTTGGGGGCTGCGCGCCGAAGAGACTCAAATGGTTTGCGCGAAGCTTGCGCCGCCAACGATAACCCAGATCCCAGCCACCGTGCTTCTATCAAGGATCGTAACTTTGATCACCAGTTTCATTCCGCCGGACCTCCTTCGTTCGTCGCTGGTGTTTCCCCGAACACCCGGCTTCTTTGATAAGCACTCGTGGAACTCTTGCGGCCCGGTGTCTGGCACAATCATTCAACTATAGGGAGCGCTCAGGCACATCGCAAGATTAGTTTGCCGCAATGGCTCTGCTTGTACTATGGAAATTCCCGTCACGGGACCGGGCGCCTCAACTTGAACTCTCGTGGAATCGGCCAGTACCGCATTTCGCAAAACGGCAACATTATTCGAACGCAAAAGTGGGAGCCCTACGGTGAGCTGTCGTCTGCAGGGACCGGAAATTTCGGACATCACCATTGATCCAGTGGAAAGGATCGAGGGCAGCCTAGCTGCGGGCGTTCTTTTCCTATGTGACCACGCAGCAAATGCACTGCCAAAAGCATACGGCACACTTGGGTTGGCGAAGGAGCAACTCGACCGGCACATCGGCTACGATATCGGCGCCGCTTGGATCACGCGCCGCCTCGCTCGTTTGTTCGGCGCTCCGGCAATTTTGTCGCGGTTTTCCCGCCTTCTCATTGATCTCAATCGCGGCGCCGATGATCCAACTCTCGTGATGCGAATCGCGGACGGCGCCGTCATCCCAGGAAATGCAAAAAATTGCGCGAGCGAGATCGAATTTCGCCTCTTGAATTATTGGCAGCCCTATAGGGCTGCGATCTCCGCAACGATCGAAGCCATGCTGAACCAAGGGCCACCGCCAGCTATTGTTTCCATCCACACTTTCACGCCAATCTGGAGAGGGCAGCCGAGGCCGTGGCAAGCTGGAATTTTGTGGGACAGCGATCCGCGTTTGGCCAAACCACTGATCGAAGCAATGACCCGGGACGCACTCGTGACCGGGGATAATCAGCCTTACGATGGCGCACTCGCTGGCGACACATTGAATGCGGAAGTCACGCGCCGCGGACTCGCGGGCCTGCTGATCGAAACACGCCAGGATTTGGTGGCTACCGAAATGGCCGCGAACGCCTGGGCTGAGCGGCTTGCATCGGTGCTCCGCCCGGTCCTTGCGCGGCCGGAGGTCCATCAAATTGCGTTTTTTCCAAGCCGTGCCGGCCGGCACGGCTGAGTGGAAGGCTTTTTGGAGCATATCGGGTTTAGCTATTTACATCCCGCCATGCGGAACGATATTATGCGGCAGCGGCGTGATAAAAGTCTCCTGGAGCAAGGAATTGGGTTTGGCGATAGGATCATCTTTGGTCCAAAACATTAGCGCTTCGCCTCTTGCGCGTTGACGTATTCACTCAAGGCCGCGGCTAGCCGCTGGTGCATGAGAATTTGGTAAGGGCCGGGGGTTCCGGTCAAGGAGGCGCATTCGAGACTGTCGAGATAAACCTTTCGGTCTTCGGGCCGCACCGCGACGGGCGGGTAGCCGCCGCGGACCAGCAGGAGATTCATGAGTAGCCGCGCGGCGCGCCCATTGCCATCGGCAAAAGGGTGAAGCGAAACCAAACGGTAATGGGCCTCAAATGCCGACTCTGGACAGGACGGCACGGTTTTCAGCCACGCCCAAATTCCTCCATGAGTTGCGGAATCTTCGCGGGATTGGGAAAGACAACTGGCGAACCTGCGATCCGCCGCGGGTCGCGGCTATAAATCCCGGCGATTTGAGGTTGACTGCGGGCGGCGATCCGCCGGTGCAATTCGCATACAACGTGTTCATCGACGGGCGTTGTTGCCGCGGCAAGCTCGCGCATCCATAGCACCGCCTCATAATGATCGACGGCTTCGAGATGGTCCCGCAGCGATTTGCCGCCGACCGTAATGCCGTGCTCGATGCCTTCGGCCGTTTCGCGCAGCGTAAGCGCGTTCCCCTCGATAGCATTGGACGTATAGGTAAGTTCGACGTCATAGTGTTTTTGCAGCTGCGCCAAGGCAGATGCCGACAGCGGGCGCAGCCGGTCGAGCTCCGCTTTTTTTTGTTCAATGCTGGCTTGAAGTTCTTCGAGCATGGGAAATCCGTAGCCACTGTCGATCTTGGTTCGTCTTCTGGATCAGAACAACCGCCGCTTTCGCTGACCAACTTACGCCGTCAATACTCTCCGGCGCAGCGCTGGGCCATCGAGGCGCTGCCGCCGCCCGATTCCAATCGGACCAAAAAATCGCTCAATCTTACCCGATTCAAGATGAAACCGCTGTCTTCATGCTTGTAAGGTTTTCGGCCTCAATCGGACAAAATGTTTTCACGTGAAACATTTTTGGAATGGTTCTAAATAATGGGAAAGGGCTCCGCTTGTGGGTTTGCGGCGCCGCCCGCGGCATTTGCCGTTTCCAAACCTTTGCGCCAAAACCTGTTTTGGCTTACGATTGCGCCAAAAAGAGCCGGAAGGGCAGGGAGGAGCGCCAAATGACCGAAACTTCGACAAAGTCCGCCGTGGCCGGACCCCGTTCGGTCGGGCTGATCGGGCCCTATGGATGCGGCAAATCCACCCTTTTCGATGCGCTAATGGGCGCGGCGGGGGCGGCAGTACGGCGGACGGGGGATGCGCGCAAACACGCCGCGAGCACCGAGGTGAGGCTCGGCCATTGTACTTTTCTCGGCGACCGCTGGTCGATTGTCGATTGCCCCGGTTCGGTCGAATTTGCCTATGAGGCAGAGGCGGCGCTCGCCGCTGTCGATTTTGCCATCGTCGTCTGCGAGCCTTCGGCCACAAAAATTTCGAGCGTGTCGCTATTGTTCAAATTGCTCGAAAACCTCGAGCTTCCGCATCTGATTTTCGTCAATAAGATCGAGACGCTCCCGAGCGGGATCGACGACCTGCTTTCGGCGCTCCAGGCGCACTCCAAATATCCCTTAGCGCCGCGGCAACTGCCAATCCGCGAGAGCGATGCGGTGACAGGCTATATCGACGTCGTGCGAGGCCAAGCCTACCGCTATCGCACGAACCAGGGCGTGGAGGCAATCGAGCTTCCTAACGATCTGCGCGAGCCGGAAAAGCACGCGCTTGACGGCCTTGCCGAGGTGCTCGCCGACCAGGGCGATGCCCTTTTGGAAAAACTCATCGGAGATGTCACGTCCGCATTGGCGGAGATCTATAAGAATTTGCGCAAGGACCAGGCAAAAGGCACGATCGTCGAAGTTTTGCTTGGGTCTGCCGTGCTGGGGCACGGCATTCTCCCGCTCTGGAAGGCGCTCCGGCACGACGTGCCGGATTCAACCGGAACAGCCGCCCGCCGTGGCATAGGGCCAGCCGGCGAGCCGCTCGTCCAGATATTCAAAACCGTCCAGGCGGGCAAGCTATCCTATGGCCGCGTCTGGCGTGGCGTTCTTCGCGACAGTGCGGCCTTTGACGGCGTGCGCGTCGGCGGCATCCATCGCTACGTTGGCGGCGAAACCCAAAGAGTTCCGGAAGCCGAGGCCGGAGAACTTGCCGCGCTTGGCAGGCTCGAAGGCATCCCAACCGGGACGGTTCTTGGACACCTTGGGCCAAAAGAGTCCCTGCCTTTTCCCGCGCCCTTGCCCGCGGTCTTCGCGTTGGCGATTAAAGCCAAGGACCGCAAGGATGATGTGAAGCTGCCTGCCGCTTTGCAAAAGCTCGTTGCGGAAGACCCTTCGCTTGGCATAGTTCATCATGCGGATACGGGCGAAACGTTGTTGAGCGGACAGGGTGATATTCACCTCAATTGCGCGATCGAACGCCTCGCCAGCGCCTATAATTTGCTGATCGAAACCGCGCCGCCGAAAATCGGCTTCAAGGAAACGATCAAGCGCAAGGTCAATCAGCACTCGAGATACAAGCGCCAGACCGGCGGCCATGGACAATTTGCGGATGTGAAGCTCGAAATCGAACCGCGCCACCGGGGCGAGGGTTTTTTGTTCATCGATAAGATCGTGGGCGGCGCCGTGCCAAAGCAATATATTCCGTCCGTTCAAGACGGTGCCGAAGAGGCCATGCAAAAAGGCCCGTTCGGCTATCCGGTCGTCGATGTTGCGGTGACCTTGGTCGATGGCTCCTTTCATACGGTGGATAGCTCCGACATGGCGTTCAAGATCGCAGCGCGCCAGGGCATTTCCGAGGGTCTCGCCAAGGCGGAGCCGGTTTTGCTCGAGCCGATCGAGCATGTCACGGTCAGCGTGCCGAACACTTCGACCGCCGCGGCCCAACGCTTGCTGACCGGCCGCCGCGGCCAGATTCTGGGTTATGCCGAGCGTCCGGGCTGGCCCGGCTGGGATGAAGTCGAGGCGCTCGTGCCGGCCGCCGAGCTGCACGACCTCATCACCCAGCTGCGCTCGGAAACCCAGGGGCTTGGCCATTACCGCCGCCGCTTCGATCACCTCGCCGAGGCGCGCGGGATGACGCCTTAGCTGAGTAAGCGCCTCGGCGTTAGCATCGAAACGAATCGATTGCGTGCACTGGATCGGACACGCGTAGCTGCGGTGCGCAGTCTTATGGCGCATGCCGGCCCCTTGGCGCCCCTCGACAGAATCCCTGAGCGGCCATAATCCCTTGTGATCGGGCATCGTGAGGGCGCAATTCGTGCGGGCGAGCGAAAATTTTTGGTGAGATTGACGAAAACGCGCCGCGAGCGCCTTTGCGGTGCTCGCTTACATCCCGAAGGCGATCCGAAGGACGATCTTTTTGAGGAAAAGGCGCGCCCTGGGAACAGATACGCCCGAAGAAGACAGCAAGCACGGGCATCCGATCAATCCTTTGGGTGCTCTGTTCCGGTTGCCGGGCCGCCGAGCCTGGTGACTGCAAGCCGCGGGCAACTTTCCGCGGGGAGGACGCGTGCGGCACCGGCGCCATGCCGCCAGGGCGTTTCGGCGGGCTGAAGCGTCTTCCGCCAACGCCAGTGGTTTGGCATTGCCAAAATCCGTCAAAAGTGGCAATCTCAGCCCCGCCATACGGTCCTCGAAGAGGCCGGTTTAACAGGGAGTATGAAAGATGGGTAGCACAGGGTTAAACGTCCTAGTCGGAATTTTTGCCTTGGTAATGGTCATGTTACTAGGATTCTCCTTTATGGGGGCTCCTACGTACCAAGCCGATGACCCGAGAACAGGGGTTAGCCCCGCCGCCCCAGTTAACAGGTAAGCGGCTAACGGGCGGTTTGGCTCTAAGATTAGCAGAGGAGCGGCGCCGGTTGTAACTGGCAGCCCGGCAAGCGATTGGGCTTGGCGCGGGAGCGAGGCTGCATAAGCCATCGCGCGGGCCCAGTCGCTGAGCATGTCTGGACGAAGCGTTCGGTGTGTCCCGTGGTCTTTTGGCGTCTATGGAGGAGATCGTCGGCGCACTCGCGCTCGTAGGGGCACGCTGGCGTGGCAGGCTCGAGGCTTGCGAGGCGATGTAAGCCGAGGCGCCGCAAGACCCGGCTGCAGGGTTTCTTCGAAACCCCGGGCTCCAGAGCAATCTGGCGGCCGGAGCATGTATTTTGATTTCGCTGCAGCGGCTCGCAGCGGTTGCGGCGAGGAGCGGGCAATTCGCGCATAGAGATCGCCGGGACGTTTCCGAAATTTTTGGCGAAGTGCAGGGGTTGCTTGCCGTGCCATGTCGCAGTTCGCCAGCCCGGGCGCTATTGGCTTCCTAACTCGTAGCGTTGGGAGAGTTACTTACTTTTTTAAACCGTTTTACGGGCAGGCACACTGTCCTTAACGCGGCGTGAACATAAGTTTCAATCGCGGTTCAGACCCGAGATGCGAACTTTCTTGCGTCAGGGGCGCATGACGCCCGAAGCCAAGGAGTTCATAATGGTCACACTACCCAAATCCGTTCGCATCGCCTCTGCTGTGCTGCCATCGCAATGTTTGCAGGCGCTTCCTCCGCGTCTGCCGGCACATGGGCGCAAAATCACCCGCGCCGCGCCGAGGTCAATCAACGGCTCGCCACGCAGAACCACCGGATTAACCAGGAATTGCGCGCGGGTGAGATCACGCCCGCCC